>DAOQRI010000008.1:0-18005 GCA_035355475.1 Rhodoferax sp.
AGATTGACGCCGAAACGCGGGAGATGCTGTCGAGCACATTCGATTTGGTCAATCAGCACTTTGGGCGCATGTTCCCCGAGCTGTTTGGTGGCGGCAACGCCCGGCTGGTTATCACGGGTGACGAAATTCTGGATTCGGGTGTGCAGGTTATCGCCCAGCCGCCGGGCAAGAAGAACCAGACCATTCACCTACTGTCCGGTGGTGAAAAGGCCCTGACCGCCATCGCATTGGTGTTTGCGATTTTTCAGTTGAATCCGGCGCCTTTCTGTTTGCTCGACGAGGTGGATGCACCTTTGGACGACGCCAATACCGAGCGGTATGCCAAACTCGTGCGCAGCATGAGCAAAGAAACCCAATTCCTTTTCATCAGCCACAACAAGATCGCCATGGAAATGGCTGAGCAACTCATTGGCGTGACCATGCAGGAGCAAGGCGTTTCGCGCATTGTTGCAGTGGACATGGAATCCGCCCTCACACTGGCAGAGCTGGCTTAAGACACTTTATGAGCAATCTTCAAATCGGATTGGCAATAGCAGGTGGCGTCGTGTTGGCTGCCGTGGTCGCCCATGGCGCCTGGAGTTCGCGCCGTAACGCGCCCCGTCAGGCAAGTCCCGAGCCCGATGGCGAATCACGCACCGCAGAACAGCAGGACCCGGTCATGGGGGATGAGCCGGATCACCTCAGCCAGCCAATAGCCGTTGCGACCGCAACCCGCCGCCTGGCGATGGATTCGCTGATCGATGTCATTGCCACTGTGGCACTGGATGGTCCCAACCTGCAGGTTTCTGGAGAGGCTGCCATTGCGGCAATGCCCTCCACCCGCAGGGCCGGGACCAAGCCCTTCGCCATCGAAGGCTATAACCTCAGTACCCAGATGTGGGAAGCTCCGGTTGCCGGTCAACGTTATGGAGGCTTTCAGGCGGGCGTGCAACTGGCCAATCGCTCTGGCGCCTTGAACGAGATTGAATACTCCGAATTCGTGGTCAAAACACAGGCCTTTGCCGACGCGATCAATGCCACGCCAGAATTTCCCGAGATGCTGGAAGAAGTCGCACGTGCCCGCGAGCTGGACCAATTTGCCAGTGCGCATGACGCCCAACTGGGTTTCACCATTCGCGCACGCAATGCGTCGTGGAGCCCCGGTTATGTGCAGCAAAACGCGGCGAGGCTGGGTTTTGTCGCAGGGGTGATTCCCGGGCGCATGGTGTTGCCATCCAGCCAGGAGGGAATGGCGCCGGTGCTGGTACTGGGTTTTGACACGCAGGCCGCGCTGGCAGAGGACCCGGCACAGTCCGCCATTCGTGATGTTTCCTTGCACCTCGATGTGGCGCAGGTCGACCGGGGCGAGAACCCGTTTGTGCGCATGCGTGAAGTGGCCACCGCATTGGCGGAAACCATGGATGGGGTCGTAACCGATGACCACGGACAACTGTTGACCGCGCAAGCCATGGACGTGATTGGTGCCGAGCTGCAATCTCTGTATGACACGCTGGAACAACGCGACCTGGCCGCCGGCTCCATGCTCGCGCGGCGTCTGTTTGCCTAGAAGCGGTCGGGCGTGAGCATGGCCAATCTCGACCTGTTTGCAGCTTTGCCCACCGAAAACAGCCCGTCAGACATGGCGCGCATGCAGGCTTTGCGCGACCTGCTGCATGGCTACGCCCACCAGTATTACGTGCTGGATGCACCCACGGTTCCTGATGCCGAGTACGACCGGCTGTTTCAGGAGTTGCAGGCGTTGGAAGGTGCCCATCCGCAATGGATTACGCCAGATTCACCGACGCAGCGTGTAGGCGGCAAGCCACTGGATCAGTTTGCTTCCGTGCGGCATGCCGTTCCCATGCTGAGCATCCGCACCGAGACCGACACCGAGGCCAGTGGCGCCCAAAATTTCGATACCCGTGTGCGCAAAGAACTAGGGCTCGTTGACACCGATCCACCCATCGAATACGTGGCGGAACCCAAGTTTGATGGTCTGGCCATGAACCTGCGCTATGAGCACGGTGTGCTGGTTCAGGCCGCCACCCGGGGCGACGGAGAAACCGGCGAAGATGTCACCCAGAACATCCGTACCGTGGGCCAAATTCCCTTGCGGCTTCCAGACAGTGCGCCCCCCGTATTGGAGGTGCGTGGCGAGGTCTATATGCGCCGCGACGACTTTGAAGCGCTGAACGAGCGCCAACGCCAACGCATTGCCGCGGGTGAAAAGGGTGAAAAGACCTTTGTCAACCCACGCAACGCCGCGGCTGGTGCGGTGCGCCAGTTGGACCCGGCCATTGCTGCCCAACGGCCTTTGAGCTTCTTTGCCTATGGCCTGGGTGAAGTCACACCGGTGGAGCAGGGCGGCCCCACCTTCGGCACACACTTCGGCATGCTCCAAACCCTGAAAAGTTGGAGTTTTCCAGTTGCAGCCCTCGTAGATATTACACAGGGCGCTACCGAATTGATAGCTTATCATCAGCGCATGGGTCAAGCCCGCGACCAGCTTCCCTACGACATCGACGGTGTGGTCTACAAGGTCAACAGCCTGGCACTGCAAAAGCAACTGGGTTTTGTATCCCGCGAGCCCCGTTGGGCCGTTGCCCACAAATACCCGGCACAGGAGCAGCTCACCACGGTGTTGGGTATTGATGTGCAGGTGGGGCGCACCGGCAAACTCACACCGGTTGCTAAGCTGGCACCGGTGTTCGTGGGCGGGGTCACGGTGACCAACGCGACTTTACACAACGAGGACGAGGCCCGGCGCAAAGACGTGCGGGTCGGCGACACCGTGGTGGTTCGGCGCGCGGGTGATGTCATTCCCGAAGTGGTGTCAGTGCTGTTGGACAAGCGCGTGGCCGACGCCGCGATCTTCACCATGCCCCGCATCTGCCCGGTCTGCGGTTCAGTTGCTGTGCGCGAGGAGGGCGAGGCTGACTACCGTTGTACCGGTGGTCTTTTCTGCAGTGCCCAGCGCAAACAGGCCATCCTGCACTTCGCGCAGCGCCGCGCTGTCGAAGTGGATGGCCTGGGCGACAAGCTGGTGGATCAACTGGTCGACGCAGGTATCGTCAATACCCTGCCAGATTTGTACCGTTTGGGTTTAACGGCGCTGGCAGCTTTGGACCGCATGGCCGACAAGTCCGCGCAGAATCTGTTGCAAGCACTGAGCGACTCGAAGCAAACCACGCTGCCGCGGTTCCTGTTCGGCTTGGGAATCCGCCATGTGGGCGAAGCCACCGCCAAAGCGTTGGCACGGCATTTTGGTCAGTTGGACAGCATCATGGATGCCTCGGTAGAACAACTGCTCCAGGTTGCCGATGTTGGCCCCATCGTTGCTGAAAGCATTCGTACCTTTTTCGATCAACCCCACAACCGCGAGGTGGTCGAGCAATTGCGTGCATGCGGTGTGACCTGGGAGGAGGGTGAACCCGCAGTCCAGATCCCCAAGCCGCTGGCCGGAAAGACATTTGTGTTGACCGGCACCTTTCCCACCCTGAGTCGCGATGCAGCCAAAGATCTACTGGAGGCAGCAGGCGCCAAGGTCTCGGGATCCGTCAGCAAAAAGACCGACTATGTGGTGGCGGGAAGCGATGCGGGCAGCAAACTGGACAAGGCGGTTGCCCTGGGTATCTCTGTCATCGACGAGGCGCACATGCTTACCATGCTTGCTGGAGACTGAACCATGACCATCCGTGACATTCTCAAAATGGGCGATCCGCGTTTGCTGCGCATGGCCAAGCCCGTGCCACAAGAGGGGTTTGATTCGGATGTGCTGCATCTGCTGGTCAATGACCTGCTCGATACCATGGCCTGCGCCAATGGCGCGGGCCTGGCCGCGCCGCAGATTGGAGTCGATCTTCAGGTGGTGGTGTTTGGCAGTCGCGCGGCTAACCCGCGCTACCCCGACCGCCCCCTGGTGCCGCCAACCGTGCTGGTCAATCCGGTTATCACTCCGTTGACCCAGGCGGGCGAGACCGAAGGCGATTGGCCCGAGGAACTGGATTGGGAGGGTTGTCTGTCCGTCCCCGGTTTACGGGCCCAGGTGCCGCGCTGGTCGCATATTCGCTATACCGGTTTTGATCAATATGGTGATCCGATCGACCGGACCGTGAGTGGATTTCACGCCCGCGTGGTCCAGCATGAGTGTGATCACCTGTGGGGCAAGCTCTATCCGATGCGGGTTCGCGATTTCAGTCAGTTTGGCTACACTGAGGTTCTATTTCCGGAAATCGCATCATGCAAATGAGTCCCGAACTCACCAAGAAGCTGACCGCTGCGGTGGATGGCATGCCCGCATTCCCGAAGAGCGTGCAACGCGTGCTGGAGCTGACGCGCGATGTCAACAGTATGCCCAAGGACCTGGTGGAGGTCATCGACAAAGACCCGGTGCTCACGGTCAAAATCCTCAAGGTGGTCAACTCTGCGTACTACAGCCTTCCCAAGCAGATTACTTCGGTTGGTCACTCGGTGGTGTACCTGGGTTTCAACACCATCAAGAATCTGGCGTTGAGCATCGCGGCCATCGGCATGCTGCCCAAGACCAATGAGGCCGGTTTTGACGGACAGCAATACCTGCTGCACTCACTGGCAACTGCTGCTATTGCGAAGCAGGTGGCTCTCAAGGCGGGCGACGCCGACCCGATGGACTGTTTCATTGCCGGGCTGTTGCACGACTTTGGCAAGGTGGTGCTGGCCCAGTTTATGCCAGCCGAGTTTCGCCATGCGCTGCAAGCAAGTGAGAAAAACGGCACGTCGCTGCATCTGGCCTTGCGCGAAACTTTGGGTGTGGACCATGCCGTGGTTGGCGCCATGCTGGTCGAGAAATGGCGTTTTGCACCGCACTTGGTGGAAACCATTCGCCACCAGTATGGTCCGGAATTAGCAGACTCCGACATGATTGCCTGCGTGTTCGCTGCCAACCAGATCAGCAAGAAACTGGCCTTCGGTTTTGCCGGCAATCTGCTGGTCGAAGAGTTTCCGCCCGCCGTAGTCAAACGCCTGGGCGGCACACTTGACGAGGTCATCGCGTCGTTGGGTGATTTGAATCCGCTGTTTGAAGAAGCCAAGATTTTTTCCAAGATCTGACCCTTTGGTTGGCTTGGCTATGGACATGAAACCGCCATCGTGTTCTTGATAACATGGCTCGCATGCCTACCAACCGATTCCGCCAGCAAGTGACCCTGTGGTTGCTGACTGCGCTGGTGTTGCTGTGGTCAACCATTTTGTGGGACGCGCACCGCATTGAAGAGCAGGCGCTGGACCACACACGGCGCGAGACAGCCGCCTGGGCGACCACTTTTGCGGGTCAGGCCCAGTCCACGTTTGTGTATGTGGACCACGCCTTGCTGGTATTGCGCCAGACATGGATGGACCGCCCGTCAGAGATGGGTGACGCCATACGCTTGCACCTGGATGCGGGAGAGGGTGCGATTCTGCAGGTTGCCGTCATCAACGCCAAAGGCTATCTGGTTTACAGCAACCTTGGCGTTCCGCAGGAGCCCACCTTCCTGGGCGACAGGGAACACTTCACGGTGCACCAGGCGCAGTATCAAGACAAGTTGTTCATCAGCCGTCCTGTGAAGGGGCGGGTATCGGGCAAGTGGTCTATCCAGGTTACGCGTCCCATGTTTCAGCGCGGCCAGTTGGTTGGTGTCATCGTGGCGTCGGTCAACCCGGATCACTTCGTCAAGTTTTATGGAGCGACTGGTTTTGGCAAAGATGGTGCTGCGCGGATGATCCGCGACAGCGGTGACGTCATGGCCCGCTCCAGCGAGCAGGATACGTATGTGGGAACCGTGGTCAAAACCTCGCCTTACGCCGATGTTGGCGCTCCCTTGCAGGGCAGTTTTCGTCGTGAGGCCCAAGTGGACGGTGTGGATCGCTTGTCCAGCTACCACCGCCTGCCGCAGTACGGTGTAACGCTGATTGTGGGTCCCAGTATTGAGAAGATTTTGGCGCCGGTGCGTAGCCAGCAGCTGCGGAGTGTGGTTGCAGGCGTTATTGTGAGCTTGCTGTTGATGCTGGTGTCCTGGCAGCTCTTGCGCAATGCGACACGCCAGAGGGCCGCGCGCCTGGCCCAGGAGAACAGCCGCAAGGAACTGCAGGCCAACTTCGACAAGTTGCAACTGGCGGCCAGTGTGTTCACCCACGCCAGAGAGGGCATCCTGATCACAGATGCCGATGGCACCATTGTGGATGTCAATGACACATTCACCCGCATCACGGGCTTCAGTCGTACGGAAGCCATGGGTCAAAACCCCCGCATTCTCAGTTCCGGCCGGCAGCCGCCTGAGTATTACGCGGCGATGTGGAAGGCATTGCTGGAAACCGGGCACTGGACGGGTGAGGTCTGGAACCGGCGCAAGGACGGCGAGGTGTACGCAGAGATGCAAACCATCAGCGCGGTGCGCGATGTGGCGGGCCGCACGCAAAGCTATGTGGCTTTGTTCAGCGACATCACGCCCATGAAAACACACCAGGCGCAGCTCGAACACATTGCCCATTTTGATGCGCTCACCCACTTGCCCAACCGTGTCTTGTTGGCTGACCGATTGCAACAAGCCATTGCCCAAAGCCAGCGTCGCGCTCACTCGGTGGCGGTGGTGTATCTGGATCTGGACGGATTCAAGGCGGTCAACGACCGCTATGGCCACACCGTGGGAGACACCTTGTTGGTGACCCTGGCCCAGCGCATGAAATCTGCCCTGCGCGAGGGCGACACGCTGGCGCGCCTGGGGGGCGATGAGTTCGTTGCGATTTTGGTGGACCTGGAACACGCCCAGGACTGCGATCCCGTGCTGGATCGCCTGCTGCAGGCCGCGTCTGCCCCCATCCATGTCGACGCGGCGGTGTTGCAGGTATCTGCCAGCATGGGGGTCACGGTTTACCCGCAGGATGGTATTGAGGCAGACCTGCTGGTGCGCCATGCCGACCAGGCCATGTATGCTGCCAAACAGTCGGGAAAGAACCGATACCAGCGATTTGATGCCGCACAGACCACTGAAAGCCCACAACCATGATGTCGTCTACCGCGAGAGCCCGGATTTTGGTGGTGGAAGATGAGGCCATCGTCGCCCGTGACATTGCCGCGCAGGTTCAATCCCTGGGCTACGAGACCGTGGGTATTGCAGCCAGTGCCGACCAGGCCATGCAATTGGTCGAGCGCGAGCGCCCCAGCCTGGTGCTGATGGACATACAGCTCAGCGGCACGGTGGATGGCATCGCCGCGGCAGGTACCATTCGCAACCGTTTCAATCTGCCGGTGGTTTTTCTGACCGCTTTTGCGGCTGACGAGGTTTTGGAGCGGGCCAAGTTGACCGAGCCCTTTGGCTACATCCTCAAGCCGTTTTCTGAACGTGAGCTGAGCACCACCCTGGCCATGGCCCTGTACAAACACGAGGCCGAAACCCGTCTGCGCAACACCACACGCCAACTCAAGGCCCTGTCGCGCCGGGTGCTGGAAGTGCAGGAACTGGAGCGCCGGCGGGTAGCGGTGGAATTGCATGACGAGTTGGGCCAGTCGCTGACAGCCATCAAGATCAATTTGCAATTGAGCCAGCGGCTCAAGGACAAGGCCCTGGCGGACATCAACCTGGAAAACATCCACATCGTGGAGGACGCGTTGCAGCAGGTGCGCCGCCTTGCAACCAACCTGCGCCCCTCCATGCTCGATGACCTGGGCCTGGCGGCCGCTTTGCAATGGATTACCGAGCAAAGCGCCAACCGCAGCGGCTTTACCGTGACCTTTCACCATGTGCGCTCACAGCCACGTCTCGCGCCCGATATCGAGACCGCGTGTTTTCGCATCGTCCAAGAGGCGTTGACCAATATTGCGCGGCATGCACAGGCCAAGCAGGTCGAAATCCAGCTGGACCGCGAAGGCGACCATGTCACCCTGCGTATCACCGACGACGGCTGCGGTTTCAACCTGGACGAGATGCGCACCCGTGCATTGGCGGGCGACAGCATTGGTGTTTTGGGCATGCAGGAGCGTGCAACACTGGTGGGTGGTGAATTGACGATAGAGTCAGTACCTGGCCAGGGCAGTACTGTGCAATTTCGCGCGCCCTGGCGAACCCACGAGGATTTGATGTGAATACTGTGCGTGTTGTGCTGGCGGATGACCACACCCTGGTGCGCGCGGGCCTGCGCAAGCTGCTCGAATCGGTTCCCGGTATGGAGGTGGTCGGCGAGGCCGGCGATGGCCTTCAACTACTTGAAATGGTCGAAAAACTGCAGCCGCAAGTGGTTTTGATGGACATCGCCATGCCGGGCCTCAACGGACTGGAGGCCACAGGCCGACTGGTCAAGGGCTGGCCGTCGATCAAGGTGCTGATATTGTCCATGCACCAAAACGCGGAATACGTGCGCCAGGCACTGCGCCAGGGCGCCGTGGCTTACTTGCTCAAAGACGCCGCGCCACTGGAGCTGGAATGGGCGCTGGCCGCGGTTTTACGGGGTGAAACCTACCTCAGCCCCGCCGTGTCCAAAGGCGTGGTGAGTGACTATGTGCACCGGCTTCGCAGTGAAGAGCATGCCGCCGATGCCCTGACCCCGCGCCAGCGCGAGGTATTGCAACTCATTGCCGAGGGTCAAAGCACCAAGGAAATCGCCCGTCGGCTGGACCTGTCGGTCAAAACGGTGGAAACCCACCGCACCCAGCTGATGAAGCAGCTCGACATCCACGAAGTGGCCGGTTTGGTGCGTTATGCCATCCGTGAAGGCCTGGTTTCGGCCACCGAATAGCGCGTTTTCGGTGATCTAGGGTATTTCTCCGGGGGCTTTCAGGTGTTGGCCTGATTCAGTTCTACCGTACCAGGGGCTATCGTTGGGTCCCATGTCTGCCAACCTTGCCGAAAAGAGTGTCCGTGTCCTGGTCGTTGAAGACGAGGCCATCGTGGCCCGGGACATTCAGGACCAATTGCGTACCCTGGGCTATGTGGTCTCGGGTCATGCCACCCGCGGTGAAGACGCTGTGGCCCAGGTTCAACAGGCCACGCCCGATCTGGTGCTGATGGACATTCAACTCGCCGGTGCGATGGACGGCATTGCTGCAGCGCATGCCATACGGGAGCTGACCCATTGCAGCGTGCCCATCGTCTTCTTGACTGCGTTTGATGCCGACGACACGCTGGCGCGCGCCAAACTGACCGAACCCTTTGGCTACATCCTCAAGCCCTTCACCGAACGCGAACTGCGTACCGTGCTGGAGATGGCGGTCTACAAATTTCAGGCCGAGTCCAGTTTGCGTGAAGCATCGCTTTACAGCCAGGCCATTCTGGACAACATGGTCGACGGTGTGATCACGTTCAACGCGCAGGGCGATATCGAAAGTTGCAACCAGGCCGCCCGGCGCATCTTTGGTTTCAGGGGCGATCAGGCGTTGGGTTTGCCGATTGCCATGCTGTCGCCTCCAGACCTGCGACACCATCTTATGGATTTTGTGAAGCACGTGCAGCGGGACCCCCACGCACGCTCAGCCGGGCAGGGCCGCGAACTGACCGGGCTGCGCAAAGACGGCAGTGTGTTTCCCTTGAGCCTGTCGCTGTCAGAAATCACCCATTCCGGGAAAACCGGGTTCATCGCCTTGACCCGCGACCTGAGCCAGCAGCACGAAGCCGCCGAGGAGATCTACTACCTGGCGTTTTATGACCGTCTGACCGATTTGCCCAACCGCCGCTTGCTGATGGACTACCTCAAGCAGGCGCTGCTGATATCGGCCCGCAGCGGACAGCGGGGTGCCCTGGTTTTGCTGGATCTGGACCATTTCAAGCAACTCCACGACAGCATGGGCCATGCCCTGGGAGACGAGTTGCTGCGCCAGGTCGCCGCCCGGCTCAAAGCCTGTGTGCGTGAGAGTGACCAGATTGCCCGTTTGGGCGGAGACGAATTTGTGGTCCTGCTCGGCGCGCTAAGCGAGGATGCGCAGGAAGCTGCAGCCCAGGCCGAAGTGGCTGCCAACAAGTTGCTGCTGGAACTGGGTCGCCCTTACACCCTGGATGGCCATGTGCACAGCAATACGCCCAGCCTGGGCATTGTGGTGTTTCTGGGCCACGAGCACAGCCCCGACGAGTTGCTGCAAAACGCCGAAATCGCCATGTACCAGGCCAAAGCCGCAGGGCGCACTACCTTGCGGTTCTTTGACGCCGCCATGCAGAAGGCAGCCAGCGCGCGTACCGAGCGGGTAAGTGACCTGCACCGTGCCTTGGAGGAGCGGGAGTTCCTGCTCTACTACCAGACCCAGTTCAACCGCAACGGTGTCCCGATAGGTGCCGAAGCACTGGTGCGCTGGAACCACGCCCTGCGCGGCATGGTATCGCCGGCGGAATTCATCCCGCTGGCTGAAGAGACGCGGTTGATCCTTCCGTTAGGCCAGTGGGTGCTGGAGCGCGCCTGCGCCCAATTGGCCCGCTGGGAAGACGAGCCCTACAAGGCCGACTGGACGATGTCGGTCAACGTCAGCGCACTGCAGTTTGGCCAGCCCGATTTCGTCGCCTGTGTGCTGCGCGCCTTGCGCCAGTCGGGTGCAAACCCCTTGAACCTGAAGCTGGAGCTGACCGAGAGCATGCTGGTCAACGATGTGCAGGACGTCATTGCCAAGATGAATGCGCTCAAAGACCACCAGGTGAAGTTTTCGCTGGATGACTTCGGCACCGGCTACTCATCACTGTCCTACCTCAAGCGCCTGCCGCTGGACCAGCTCAAGATTGACCAGTCCTTTGTGCGGGACCTGCTCAGTGACCCCAATGACGCTGTGATCGCGCAGGCCATCATTGCCCTGGGGCACAGCCTGGGCTTGCAGGTGATTGCCGAGGGGGTGGAAAGCATGGCGCAACGCGACATGCTGGCCAGCATCGATTGCGATGCATTTCAGGGTTACTATTTCGCCCACCCGGTAGCGGCGGCTGATTTGGCCGAAGCTACTGAAGAAATGGGGCTCTAGCCCTCGTCGATGTTACGTAAAGTGCTATAAGTGTTATAGCATTTTGCCCTGGAGTCTGGTGCTTGAAAATTCAGCCGCTTCGCTGGCGTTCACTCAAAACCCGCGTCATCCTCATGGCGCTGGCGGTCTTTGTGCTGAGCGTTTTGTCGCTGACATTTTTGACCAGCCAGATTTTGCGCAAGGATTTGGAGCACCTGGTCGGTGAGCAGCAGTTCTCGGCCGCCGCGATCATTGCCGCCGAAATCGATCAGGAGATCGGTGATCGGATTCACGCTCTGGAGTTGGTGGCCCAGCAAATTCAGCCCGCGCATATGGCGGCACCGGTCAAACTGCGTCAGCTGTTTGCAGCCAATCCCCTGTTGACGACCCTGTTCAATGGGGGTGCGTTTGTTACCAATGCAGACGCCACCGCCATTGCGTCCGTACCGGAGGCAGTGGGCCGCGTCGGTGTCAACTACCGCGAGCGTGACCACATTGTTACCGCGCTGAAGCAGGGCATTCCATCGGTTAGTGAAGCCGTGCTGGGAAAAATGCTGAAGGCGCCATTCGTGTCGCTGGCAGTTCCCGTGCGGAATGAACGGCAGGCGGTGATCGGTGCACTGGTGGGCGTTATCAATCTGGGGCAGCCCAATTTTCTGGATTTCATCATTGGGCACAGGTACGGCATAACCGGTGGCTACATGCTGGTCGACCCCGCGCATCGGCAGATCGTCACGGCTACCGACAAGCGCTTCAACTTGAAGCCCTTGCCACCACTGGGAGCGGACCCCGTGACCGACAAATACGTGGAAGGCTTCCAGGGGCACGGCATTTTGGTGGATGCGCTGGGCGTTGAAAACATTTCCGCAGGCAAGTCCATTTCAACGGCGAAATGGATTGTGGTCGCGCTGTTTCCAACCCAGGAGGCTTTTGCCCCGATTGCCTCCATCCAGTGGAAGGCGTTTTACCTCACGCTGGCACTGACCGTTCTGGCTGGGGGTTTGACCTGGTGGGTTCTTCGGCGCGAGCTCACACCCATCATCAGCACCGCGCAGACCTTGGCCCGCCTGAGTCGAAGCGATACGTTTCCCTCGGCTTTGCCGGTGACCCGCCAGGACGAGGTGGGTGACCTGATTGGTGGATTCAACCGGCTGCTGGAGGTTTTGCAGCAACGTGAAAGCGATCGGGTGAACAGCGAAGCCCGTTTCCGGGCGCTGGTGGACTGGTTACCGGTCGCCATGGTGGTGCACGACGGACAGCAGGTCTTGTTTGCCAACCCTGCTGCGGTGCAAATGCTGGACGGCCGTAGTGTGACCGACGTGGTGGGATACCCGGTCATGGACATGGTGCACCCCAGTTCGATGGCGCGCGCGGCCGAAGGCGCCAGAAAACTGCTGCAAGAAGGGGGTACCGCCGGGGCGGTGCACTACACATTCGTGTCCATGACGGGGCGGCTGGTCGAAGTGGAGCTGCGAGCCATTCACATTCAATACAACGGCAAACCGGCGAGTCAAATTGTGTTTCAGGACATCACCGAGCGCGTTGCCGCGGAAAGCCGGCTGCGCCAGCTATCCCGCGCGACCGAGCAGTCGCCCATTGCGGTGGTCATTTCCGATCTCCAGGGCACGATTGAATACGTCAACCCGCAGTTCGAGTCGGTCACTGGCTACACGCTGGGCGAGGTGCTGGGGCGCAACCCGCGCATTCTCCAGTCCGGGCGCACGGAGCGGGCGGTATATGTGGACCTGTGGAATACCCTGCAGGCGGGGGAAACCTGGACCGGAGAATTCCGCAACCGTCGAAAATCCGGTGAGCTGTTCATCGAGCACGCGGTGATTGCCCCGATTCTGGACACGAGTGGCGCAATAACCCACTATGTGGCGCTCAAGGAAGACATTACCGAGCAAATGCGGCGCCAGGACGAATTACAGTCGGCGCTGCAGGAAAAAACCGCCCTGCTCAACGAAGTGCACCACCGCGTCAAGAACAATCTGCAAGTCATCACCAGTTTGCTGCGACTGGAGTCCGGCCGTGCCAGCGCGCCAGACACCCGCTCGGTACTCAATGAGATGCAGGGGCGCATACGCTCCATGGCGCTGGTGCACGAAACCCTGTACCGCTCTGGCAACTTTGCCGGTGTGGAATTGCATCGCTACCTGCAGCAGGTGGCGACGGTGGCGTTTCGCGCGCAGACCATGACCGGCGGCAGCGTACGGCTGGTGCTGGACCTGAACCCGGTTTCGGTCAGCCTGGACCTGGCCACGCCCTGCGGTCTGCTGGTCAATGAATTGATCTCCAACTGCGTGAAGCATGGCTTTGCTCAGGGTGACAGCGGCGAAGTGCGGGTATCGCTGCACCGTGCGGACGGCGCATCCGACACGCCTGCGCTGTGGTGCTTGCGGGTGAGTGACACCGGAGTGGGCTTGCCCGCTGACTTTGAGGAACGACGGGGCCAGTCGCTGGGCCTGCAACTGGTGTCGGATCTGGCGGGGCAAATCGGCGGCACATTGACCACCGAACCGGGTCCGGGCGCCACGTTCTCGGTCACATTCCCCATAGCATCTGCTTAGGCATGCTGGTAATGCGGCCCTTTTCGGGCTGTCTCAGGTATTTTCCCCGGGTGTTTAGGGTATTGGCCTGATTTCAAGATCGGCCGCCCCGGCCTACAGTCAAGCCATGACAGTTCGAACCCTGCTCGTGGATGACAACAAGACGTTTCTCGCAGCCGTGCGCAACTTCCTGTTGATGGTGCCAGACGTTGAAATCGTGGGTGAAGCCCATGACGGCTGGACTGCGGTGGAATTGGCCAAAACCCTGAATCCCGACCTCGTGTTGCTGGACATCGTCATGCCAGAGATGAGCGGGCTGGAAGTGGCCCAGGCACTCAAAGACTCGTCACATCCCACGCGCATCGTTTTCCTCTCCATGCACGACAGCGCGTCCTACCGCACAGCAGCGCGTGAACTGGGCGCCTTTGCCTATGTTGGCAAGGGCGATTTTGTGGTGGACCTGATTCCCATCATCGACAAACTGGCGGAGCTGCAATGAGATACCTTCATCCTTCCAGAGCTTCCCGTGTCTATCCCGTTGCCATGGCGATTGCTGGAGCCGTAGTCATGCTGGTAGTGGGTGACGGCCATGTGGAAGCCATCGCCGGTGCCATTGCGCTGGTGGCAGGCGGCCTCTGGACCGGTCGTGAGCTGGCAATCCGGGATGCCGCAGTCAAGTCCGCCCTGCAACAACTGGTGACCGAGCAGCAAGCTTTTGGCGCTGCAGTGGCACCGGTTTGGGGTGGTCATATCGAATCCTCCCGCGAACAGATGGACACCGCCATTTCCGACCTGTCGCTGCGCTTTGCCGGCATTGTGGACAAGTTGGGTGAAACCCTTCAAACCGCCAGCATGGAGACCACAACCTCGAACAATGAAGGTGTTGACACCAGCCTGATTGCGATTTTTGAACGTGCGGAACGTCAACTCAGCGGCATCATCGAGGGTCAAAAGGCCTCCATGAACAGCATGTCCATCATGCTGGAAAAAGTACAGGGCCTTGATCGTTTTACCGGTGAACTGCAAGACATGGCCTATGAGGTGGCAAAGATCGCCCAACAGTCCAACCTGTTGTCACTCAACGCCGCCATCGAAGCCGCCCGTGCCGGTGAGCTGGGCCGTGGCTTTGCCGTAGTGGCCAAAGAGTTCCGCATGCTGGCCAACCAGTCGGGCGATACGGGACGCAACATTGCCGCCAAAGTGGGCGTCATCAGCGCTGCCATTTCCGATGCCTGCGATGTGGTGCGCGATTCAGTCGAACAACGGGATGCGAGGGTTGAAGCGACCACCAGCACGATCGATCAGGTGCTGACCGAGATTCGCGAAGTGGCCGGTGGCCTGGAGCGCTCGGGTGAAATTCTCAAGGACGAAAGCATCGCCATCCAGTCTGAAATTGGACAGGCCCTGATTCAACTGCAGTTTCAGGACCGCGTAGGCCAGATTCTCGGATCGCTGAAAGCCAATATCGAACATTGGCCCAACTTCATGGAAAAGCGGCTCCAGGCCTTTGGCGAAAGCGGTGACGTGCACCCGCTCGAAGCGCAGGAGTTTCTGGAAGAACTGAAAAAGACCTACGTGATGAAAGACCAGCACATTGTTCACTCCGGTGGCACCGCGCAAGCCCCGGCCGATGACGAAATCACTTTCTTTTAGCGCACAGAAGATCGAGCAGGACCACCATGAACATCGAATGGAAAGACAGCTACCGCATCGGCGAAGAAGCCATTGACCGCCAGCACGAGGAATTTTTTGCACTGGCCAATGCCATGTTTGCGGCGTCGGAAAAGCCCGCGCAGCTGCTCGGTGCCATGAAGCTCTACCAACACGTGCGTGAGCACTTTGCCGACGAGGAAGCGCTCATGAAGATGGTCGAATTTCCGGGTTACAAGGCCCATGTGGAGTCACACAACCGCATTCTGAAGAACCTGGGAGAGGTCAGCCATGCCATTGGCAAAGATGCGATGGACCCCAAGGTCATCGTCGAATTCTTGACCGATTGGGGCCTGAAGCACATTCCCCATGACGATGCGCAAGTTGCCGCCTTCCTCAAAGCCCAAAGCCCTACCTGATTTCAAGCGAGAACCACCATGGCCAAAACCATCATGATCGTTGACGACTCCGCCTCGATACGCACCGTAGTGGGCATTGCACTGCGCGGCGAAGGTTACACCGTGATCGAGGCCAAGGACGGTCAAGACGCCATCAACAAGCTGACCGGGCAAAAGGTCAACCTCATCATCAGCGACGTCAACATGCCCATCATGGATGGCATCACCTTTGTGAAGCACGTCAAGCAGATGGCGGCCTACAAGTTCACGCCCATCATCATGCTGACCACCGAGTCGGATGAGTCCAAGAAACGTGAAGGCCAGGCTGCCGGCGCCCGCGCCTGGGTGGTCAAGCCCTTCAAGCCCGAGCAAATGCTGGCAGCTGTGCAAAGACTTTGCCTGCCTTAACAAGAACAGCCTTTTCGGGAGCACACCATGTCGAGTGAAACCACCATGCGCGAAGTTGACCTGAGCATTGCCGGGGAGCTGAGCATTTACCGGGCCGACGAACTCAAGCGCGCCCTGATCGAGCCGCTGGCGCAAGGCGTGCGGCTGGTCGTCAACCTGGCCGGAGTGACCGAGTTTGATACCTGCGGGCTGCAGTTGCTGATGCTGGCCAAGCGCACCGCAGCCGCACTGGGCAGCGAGCTGCAACTGGTGGGCCACAGCCCGGCGGTGCTGGAAGTGTTTGAGCTACTTAACGTGGCAGCTTTTTTTGGCGACCACCTGGTCATTGCACCCGGCCACCAATAACCCCAAGCGAAGAAGCCCATCATGAACCTCGACCAAGCCCTGCAGATTTTTATTGCCGAAAGCCGTGAGTTGCTGGAAGACATGGAAAGCTCCCTCCTGGCGCTGGAGCAAGCGGAAGAGCAATCCGAGTTGATCAACTCCATCTTCCGCGCGGCCCACACCATCAAGGGCTCCAGCGGCCTGTTCAGCCTGGATCATGTGGTGGCCTTCACCCATGTGGTTGAAAACGTGCTGGACAAAGTGCGCGCCGGAACCCTGGCGATTGGCGACGATCTGGTTGCCACCTTGCTGCTGTGCTGCGACCACATCAAGTCTCTCATCGACGGTGTGGCTGCCGGCCAGACCGAGGCTGACGAAGCATCTACTGAGGCCGGTGCGCCACTGCTGGCGCAACTGCATGCCGTGCTGGGCACCCCCGGCGGCGGTGCAGCCCTGGTAGCCAAAGAAGATGTGGATGCCACCCAGCGCATTGGCGCTCAAGAGGGTGGCTCGGACCACTGGCATATTTCCATGCAGTTCGGTGCTGAAGTGCTGCGCATGGGCATGGACCCGCTGTCCTTCATCCGCTACCTGGCCACGCTGGGGCGCATTGTGGACATCTTGACCATTCCCGACAAACTGCCGGTGGCGCTCGATATGGAGCCTGAGCTGTGCTACCTGTCGTACGAGTTGTCGCTGGACACGAAATCTGACAAGGCCGCGATTGAACGCGCATTTGAATTTGTGCAGGGCGATGTGCGCCTGCGCATCCTGCCGCCCAATAGCCGCATTGAGGACTACATCCGCCTGATCAAGGAGTCACCCGAGATCACCGAGCGCGTGGGTGAAATGATGGTGCGCTGCGGTGCACTCACCCGCCAGGAACTGGACAACGCACTGGACACCCAGGCCGACTCCATTCCCCAGCGCCCGCTCGGCTCCATTTTGGTGGAACAGCGTGCAGTGCCCGCTGCGGTGGTGGACGCCGCGTTGACCAAGCAGAAGCAGGTCAAGGAAGTGCAGGCCCAGGAAAGCCGCTCGGTGCGGGTAGATGCCGACAAGCTGGACCAACTCATCAACCTGGTGGGCGAACTCATCATCGCCGGTGCCAGCGTCAACATGATTGCCCACCGCGCCAAAGTGATCGAGTTGCAGGAAGCAACCTCCAAACTCTCCATGCTGGTGGAAGACGTGCGCGACAGCGCCTTGCAGCTGCGCATGGTCAAGATTGGCGCAACCTTTAGCCGCTTCCAGCGCGTGGTGCACGATGTGTCGCGCGACCTGGGCAAGGATGTAGCCCTGATTGTGGACGGTGAAGACACCGAGCTGGACAAGACCGTGGTCGAGAAAATTGGCGACCCGCTCATGCACCTGGTGCGCAACTCCATGGACCACGGCATCGAGTCCGCCGAGCTTCGCATCGCACGCGGCAAACCCGCACAAGGCACGCTCAAGCTCAACGCCTTTCACGACTCAGGCGCGATTGTCATCACCGTGCAGGACGACGGTGGCGGCTTGAAGCGCGAGCGCATTCTGGCCAAGGCCATTGAGCGCGGCTTAGTGGAAGCCGGACACCACCTGAGCGATTCCGAGGTGTATGCCCTGATATTCGAGCCCGGTTTCTCTACCGCCGAGAAGGTGACCAACCTGTCTGGCCGCGGTGTCGGTCTGGATGTGGTCAAACGCAACATCACCGCCCTGCGTGGCACAGTGAGCCTGGCCAGCGAAGAGGGCGTGGGCACCACCGTAACGGTGCGCCTGCCACTCACACTG
>DAOQRI010000009.1:0-16951 GCA_035355475.1 Rhodoferax sp.
GTTGTACTTCGTTGGAGCCGCCGTAGATGGTGGTCTTGCGCATGTTGAAGTAGGTGGATGCCAATGGCGCATTGGCTACCACGCCACCGGGGAATCCGCCCAGGGCGCCCGCAGCGGCATCGCCTTGCCAGCCGGCTTCCATGGCTTCGCGGATCAGCGGCAGCGAGAAGGGACCGGCGGCCAGCATCATCAGCTCAGAATAGCGTTGCTGAATCTCGCTGCCTCGGATTTTCAACAGACCGGCAATGTCCAGCGAGTTTTTGCCGGATTTCTCTGCGGCCAGCACGCGCAGCACCATCATTTCCAGCGCCACTACGTCCACTTCCAGCTTGGCGATCTCGTCGCGGAACCTTGTGTCGTCCCACACGCCTTCGGTCTTGGCGATGCGCTTGAGGCGCTCCAACTCACGTTTGGCACGGTTGACGTCGGCAATATTGGTGCGCTCGTGGCTGAGCAGGTGCTTGGCATAGGTCCAGCCCTTGTTCTCTTCGCCAATCAGGTTCTCTGCCGGGACCACCACGTTGTCAAAGAACACTTCGTTGACTTCGGCTTCACCGTCCAGCAGCACGATGGGGCGCACGGTGACGCCGGGGGATTTCATGTCGATCAGAAGGAATGAAATGCCGGTTTGCGGCTTGCCTTCCGTGCTGGTACGCACCAGGCAGAAAATCCACTCGCCATATTGGCCCAATGTGGTCCAGGTCTTCTGGCCGTTGACCAAGTAGGTGTTGCCCTGGCGCTCAGCCCGGCATTTGACGGAAGCCAGGTCCGAGCCGGAGCCTGGTTCGCTGTAGCCCTGGCTCCACCAGACTTCACCGCTGGCGATGCCGGGTAAAAAGCGCTTTTGTTGCTCGGGCGTTCCAAATGCCATGATCACCGGGGCCACCATCACCGGGCCGAACGGCACCACGCGCGGCGCACCAGCAAGGGCACATTCTTCCTCGAACAGGTGCTTTTGCACCGAGTTCCAACCGGGGCCGCCAAACTCCTTGGGCCAGCCATGGCCCAGCCAGCCCTTTTTGCCCAAAATCTTGGCCCAGTTCTGCATGTCGTCACGCGTCAGGTGCAAGGCGTTGTGAACTTTGTGCGCAATCTCAGCGGGCAGGTTGGCACCCACCCAGGCACGAATGTCTTCGCGAAATTGCTGTTCTTCAGGGGTAAATGCCAGATCCATCAAAAAATCTCCAAGTAGACATTCCGCTTTTTAGCACGGTCGTTCGGTTAGTTCTGTCCGGGTTGTGACACGCCCAGTTCGGCGCACAGCGCGCGTACGGTTTGCTGCAATTGGGCCAACTCGGCTTCGAGGTGGGTCACACGTTCGATCAAACCGGCCACCGATGCGCCGCTGCTTGAAGGCGGGTTCCCGGTGGCAAGGGCGTCCAGGTCCACGGGCCCGCACAGCAGGTGCGCCCATCGCTGCTCGCGTGCGCCGGGCGCGCGTGGCAATTTCACGGTGAGCGGTCCGCCTTTGGCGTCGGAGCGGTCTTGCAACTCTTCCAGGAACCCTTCCACCGAGGAAATGTCGGCGAACCGGTACCAGCGCTCTGCGTTCAGGCGCAGCTCCCCGGCAGTTTGTGGCCCGCGCAGCATCAGCAGGCCCAGCAACACTGCAGATTGCTCCGGCACGCCCACCCCGCGCTGAAAGTTGTGCTCGTAGCGCGCCACCCGGCTGCCGCTGGATTCACGCACCAGATTCAGTGGCATCAGGGTGTCCAGCGCAGTGGCGATCTCGGCCTCGGTGAGGTTCATCAGCGGATCGCGGCTGCTCTTTTGGTTGCAACCCAGCATCAGCGTGTTGAGCGACAGGGGGTAGCTGTCGGGCACGGTGCGGGCCTTTTCCATCAGGGTGGCCAACACCCTTGCTTCGATCTCGGTCAGGGTGATGGGGTTGTGCGGGGTTTGGGTGGTTTCCATGGGGAGCGGTGTCCAGAGTGGGTGGCGAATCAGGGCTTGGGCAGATTATCAGGTGATGGTGTGATCCGTTACAGTCTGGCAGTTTGTTCACTCCTCCCCAGTCGCTTGTATGAGACCCATTTGGCGTAATTCACCGGCCCTGCTGGTCTTGAGTCTTCTTTTGGTTGCCTGCGGTGGTGGGTCCGATAGCAATACGGCTGCGGTACCTGCTCCAGTGCCCGCTCCGGCGCCGGTTGATCCCATCGTAGTGACCGTGGGAGCTGGTGAATTCAAGAGCGCCACTTTCCTCAAAACATTTTCGCTGGAAGCGTTGAATGCCGCTGCCAGCACCGCGCAAGTCGGCGTATTTCCGCTTGTCCCCGTCTACGCTGTCCAGTCCTACCGGCTGGAATACATGACTGCGGATGGCAAAGGTCAGCTGGTGCAGGCGTCGGCATTGGTCAATGTGCCGGTCAAGGCGGCCGGCTTGCCGAGTCCGGTTCTGAGCCTGCAGCACGGTACCACGTCGATGAATGCGGAGGCCCCGACAAATCAGGTGGAAGCCACCACGGTGTCGGTAGCCCTGGCCTCGGGCGGGTTCATCACGCTGGCACCAGACTATGTCGGCTATGGCGCATCAAAGGGCCATGCACATCCGTATCTGCTGGCAGAGCCGTCTGCTTCGGTACTGGTGGATTTGCTGACCGCTGCCAAGTATTGGCGCCAGACGAATGCGGTCAAGGACAACGGGCAGCTGTTTTTGGCCGGGTATTCAGAGGGTGCCTACGTGACCATGGCGGCCATGCGTGCGATGGAGGCATCAGGCAACCAGCACAACAAGAGCCTGGTAACGGCCGTGGTAGGTGGTGGACCCTACCAGGCGTGGGTGACGCTGGATGAAATCCTGAAGGTGATTCGTGCGCAAAACGCGGTTGTGGGCGCCTTGATCAACCCCGGATTCCTGCGCTACATGGGTACATCCGTGCGGGCGTCGGTGCGCAATGAATTTTTCAACCAGATCTTTGGCCCCACCGCTGACGTGGAGTTCGACGCAACGCTAATCGACAACTACCTAGCCGACGACAGCGCGGCGATCGAGCGGCAGAGCAATATCCATGACTGGAAGCCCGGCAAACCGATCCGGATGTTCCACGGCCGCAATGACCAGACGGTCTCCTACCTGTCATCTTCAACCACGCTCCAGTCCATGCAGGCGCGCGGTGCCGGGGATTTGGTGACATTGGCGGATTGCACGGCACAGCCCTCCAGCCATCTGGGCTGTGTGCCGGATTTCTGGCAGTTTGTTGCTCGACAGCTCGATCCCCTGGCGAAAGACCGCTAGCCCGCCTGCGAACCCACATCGCCCGGCGATAATTCGGGCGAACATGAAGAACATCGTCATTCTTATTTCAGGCGGCGGCTCCAACATGGCGGCCATCGTCAGGACTGCACAACGTGATTCCTGGGCCAAGACGCTGGGCGCGCGGGTGGCAGCCGTGATCAGCAACAAAGCCGATGCCAAGGGTCTGATTTTTGCCCGCGAGCAGGGCATTGCCACCGAGGTGCTTGACCACACTGCCTTTGCTTCGCGTGAGGAATTTGACACCGCTCTGGCGCAACTGATCGACCGGTTCGATCAGTCGAGCGAGCCGGTGCTGGTGGTGTTGGCCGGCTTCATGCGGATTTTGACGCCTGGCTTTGTGAACCGCTACGCCGGGCGGCTGGTTAACATCCATCCTTCGTTGCTGCCTGCATTCACCGGTCTGCAGACCCACCAGCGCGCCATCGACGCGGGTTGCCAGTTTGCCGGTGTGACCGTCCATCAGGTGACGGCGGAACTGGACCACGGTTTGATATTGGCACAGGGGGTGGTGCCGGTGTTGCATGGCGACACGGCCGATGCGCTGGCTGCACGGGTGCTCAGCCAGGAGCATCTGATCTACCCCCGTGCGATTGCTGAATTGCTACAACATTTATAGCTGCTCAGGCATATTCTATGAGGGCTAGAGGCCTATTTCATACCTAAATTTCGGAAAAACGCCCAAAAGGGGTTGAATCCAACCCGATTTGGGTATTTTTTTGGGTTTTGCATCAAGCAACTTCATTCAACGAGTTGCTGTTGCTCGCCACCTGTGACACCAGGTCCGTCAACTTCCTGGCAAAGGCTTCCGACTCGGTGCCGTTGATCTTTCCATCGCTGTCGGTGTCGATGGCCTTGAACAGGGCTTGTAGCGGATCGCTCTGGACGCTGCCTGCCAGGCGTTCGGTCAGTGACACCGTGCCATCCTCATTGGTGTCTAACGGGTCGTAAGTGGTGCCGGCGCTGGCTGTGGAACTGGAACCGGACGCTTCACCGGGGGGAGGGCCGGGCGGGGGACCGGGTGGAGGACCACCGGCATCGCCGGGTCCATCGCCGTGCTCCATGCTGGCGCTGCGCGATTGTGCAAAGTCGAGGGTGGACGTCTGGGCCTGCATCAGGCTCTTCATGCCGCTGTCGAGTTCTGTAGCCGACAGACTGCCGTCGTTGTCCGCGTCCATGGATGTGAACACTTTGGCTGCGTCGTCAAAGCTGGCGCCAGTTTTTTCACTGACGTTGTCGAGCATGGTGGTCAGCTCGGCCTGGTCGACGCTGCCGCTGCCGTCGGAGTCGACCTTGGCAAACATTCTGGCCTGGTGGTTGCTGCGTTGGGTGTTAAGGGCCGCCCAGGCATTGCTGCCCGAGCCACTGACCCCGCTGATGGAGCTCATAGTCTTTCCTTTCGATTACAGGTTGGTTGAATTGCCACCAGCACACCCTTGGCGAGTGGTGACATTTCCATTCTTGGCGTCCTGGATAAAGTCTTTATGTCTGCTGCGTAAACCGGCCCGGCTGGATCGCGGTTTTAGCCAGTAAATAGAGGCTGAAAAGCCATGCATTTCTGGCGTTTCAGGCGAGCCGGTTCAGCGGCGCAGCAATGGGGTCAAGTATTCGGCCGAGCGCACATCGGCCATGGTGGTTTGCTCGGGCTGCAGCACTTTGTACAGTGCGCGGTTTGCGGTCTCGATGTCTTCCAGCGCGGCGAGTCTGTTGCGGGCGCTATCCACGGCGCTGGCAATCTGGCGTACACCGGCGCCTGCCGGGCCGCTGCCCAGGGTTGCACTGGCGCTCACACCCCGGGCACGCTGGCGGCTCAGGTCAGACTCCAGGGCCAGAATGTGGTTGGCATAGGCATGCCACAGGGTGGTTTGCTCCGGCGTCAAGCGCAAGTCCACCTGCAGCGTGCTGAGCTTGTACTCCAATTGTTCTCGCCCCATCATCTCGGGTGGCTGGCCCTTGGGGCCTTTGTCGGCGCCGGGTTTCTCGCCGCCATCACAGCCCTTGCCGCGATCGCCAGGACGGCCGCCTCCCATGCCCGCACCCGGGCCACCGCCCATTCCGCCGCCGCTGAACTGGGCATATACGTCTGGCACCAGCAGCAGCGAAGAAATGAACAAGAAGGCGGCCAGGGTCATCAGATACGGTTTCATATTTGGCAATTGCTCCAGTTCAACAGTTGTGCCGCGGCGTCGCAACGGGCGCACCTGCACCCGACCACTTGGCAAAGAAGTGCCAACTATCGCAACCGCGCGTGTCACGCGCATGAAGTCAGGTAAACGGGGAGTAAATGACCGTCAGCGGGTCAGGGTGGGGATGGGTGCGCTGCTTCTTGAACCTTGGCAAACCGCGCCTGGCGCATGCCATCAATTACTACCTCTTCGGCGAACATGGCCGCCGGGCGAACCCACAGACCGCGTTCGCCATAGAGCGCACGGTACAGCGTCATGGGTTCGAGCGTTTCGCTGTGGCGCACTGTGTCCAACACTTCGTACAACATGCCCTTGTAGTGGCGGTACAGGCCGGGCGGAGTGGGTGACAAGGGAGGAAGTGTTTCGTTTTGCATAGACGTGCCTTGACGATGCCCGCACTGGGAGGGCCGGGCGGCTCATGGGACAATCGTAGCTTATGCATCCAAAAGTTCTCCTAGACGCCTGTGCCGAACTCGTCCGGCTCACCCTCAAGTTCGACCACCCGGCAGATGCCATCGTGTCTCGCTTTTTCCGTGACAACCGGGGACTCGGTCCGCGTGAGCGCGCCACCCTGGCGGAAACCGTATACACCGTGCTACGCAAGAAGCTGCTGTTTGACCACCTGGCGCCGTCTGGAAGTGGCCCCAAAGAGCGGCGTCTGGCGATTCTGGGCTTTTATGGCCCGGGCGATTTTTTGCGCAGTGCCCTGACCGAGCAGGAGGTCAATTGGCTGGACCAGTGTGAAAAGGTCAGCCCCAACGATTTGATGGAGCGCCACCGCCACAACCTGCCAGAGTGGCTGGTGCAGCCGCTGAAAGACCAGCTGGGCGAGGAGTTCTGGCCCATGGCGGAGACGCTGAACCTGGGTGCCGGACTGGACCTGCGGGTCAACACCTTCAAAGCCAAACGCGCCGATGTGCAGAAAGAGCTGGCCAAGGCCGGCATCAAGGCGGTCAACACGCCATATTCACCCTGGGGCTTGCGGATTGCCGGAAAGCCCGCACTTAACAAGAATGACGCGTTCATGCGCGGCGAATTTGAAGTGCAGGACGAAGGCTCGCAGTTGCTGTCCATGCTGCTGGATGCCAAGCGCGGTGAAATGGTGACCGATTTTTGTGCCGGGGCCGGTGGCAAGACGCTGGCCATTGGTGCTGCCATGCGCAGCACCGGGCGCCTGTATGCGTTTGATACTTCGGCGCACCGGCTGGATGCTTTTAAATCGCGTTTAAAACGCAGCGGGTTGTCGAATGTGCACCCGGCCGCGATTGCGCATGAGCGAGATGACCGCGTCAAGCGACTGACTGGCAAGATGGACCGGGTGCTGGTGGATGCACCATGCACCGGCCTGGGCACGCTGCGACGCAACCCGGATTTGAAATGGCGCCAGAACATGCAGGCGGTGGAGGAAATGGCGGTCAAGCAGGCGGCCATTCTGCAAAGTGCCGCCCGCATGCTGAAGTCGGGTGGGCGCCTTGTCTATGCCACCTGCAGCGTGTTGCCGCAGGAGAATGAAGCCATTGCCGAGGCCTTTTCCGCTGCCAATCCGGACTTCGTGCCATTGTCGGCAGGGAAAGTGTTGGCTGAATTGAAAGTGGAGGCCGCTGCCAGCCTGTGCAGTGGCGGCGACAATGGACAGTTGTATTTGCGCCTGTGGCCGCATCGCCATGGCACGGACGGCTTTTTTGCCGCCGTGTGGCAAAAGAAGTAAAGTTTTAACGTCTTGAAAGAAAGCGGACTATGCAGGTAACGGATTTGTCAGTGTTCCATGCGGCCCTGGATTGGGCGGCCCATGGCGTGTTGCAGTTGCAGTGGTGGCAGGTCATTTTGGTGACGCTGGTGCTGACCCACATCACCATGATCAGCGTGACCGTGTTCTTGCACCGGCACCAGGCCCACCGCGCGCTCGATTTGCACCCGATTGCGTCACATTTCTTTCGCTTCTGGCTTTGGCTGACCACCGGGCAAGTGACTAAGGAGTGGGCCTCCATTCACCGCAAGCACCACGCCAAGTGCGAGCAGCCGGAAGACCCGCACAGCCCCCATGTGTATGGCATCAAGACCGTGCTGCTGCAGGGTTATGAGTTGTACCGTGCCGAGGCCGTCAAACAGGAAACTCTTGCCCGCTATGGCCATGGCACACCCAATGACTGGCTGGAGCGCAATCTGTATACCCGTTTCTCGACCACCGGTGTGGCCTTGATGCTGGTGATTGATCTGGCGCTGTTTGGGGTTGCCGGTTTGGCGGTGTGGGCGGTGCAGATGATGTGGACCCCGGTCATGGCTGCGGGCATCATCAACGGGGCGGCGCACTACTGGGGCTATCGCAATTTCGAGGCACCCGATGCCAGCACCAATATCTCGCCCTGGGGCATTCTGATTGCGGGTGAAGAGTTGCACAACAATCACCATACCTATCCCACCTCGGCCAAGCTTTCGGTCAAGCCTTACGAATTTGATATTGGCTGGGTCTACATCAGCGTGATGCAGGTTCTTGGCCTTGCAAAGGTTAAGAAACGTCCGCCCAAGGCCGCTTTTGGTGCCATTCGCGCGGTTGCTGACGAAAAAACACTGGAAGCCCTGATTGCCAACCGCTACGAGCTGATGGCCGGTTACGCAAAAGGCATGCGCCAGGCGGCTCGCGACGAGTTCGAGGCCATGAAAGCCCGCAGTGCAGATGGGGCCGTCATCAAGGCGGCCAGGCGCTGGATACACCGCGATCTGGAGAAAGTCCCCGCATCCATGGCCGCTGCACTGGAGCGAGCGCGTGCCGCATCACCCGTGCTGGACAAGATGGTCACCATGCGCGAGGAGTTGCGCCAGATGTGGCTCAATACCTCGGTGTCGCGCGAGCAGCTGACCCGCGATCTGCAGGCTTGGTGCCAGCGTGCGGAGGCCAGTGGCATTGCGGCTTTGCAAGAGTTTTCGCTGAAATTACGGGCGGCGCACGCTTGATTCAGTGCAGGGGTTGCCCTGCGGCTTGTAGCCCTTGAAGCCGGAAGAATTCCATGACCCCATCGGGCTCGCCACCCTGATCCAGGTGACTCTTGTACCAGACCGTCAGAATGGCGCTGACCACCGGTCCCGGATTGGTAAGGACCTTTTCAAAATCCAGGCCGTTGAGTTTGCAGACGAGCTTGACGATGTCCATATCAAGATCAATCGCATCCGCGTCGCAACGCCTTACTTTCAGGTCGGCAAAGGTATAGCCTTGCGGCAATTTCAGGGTTGTGGGGTCGAATGACATGGCGCGGTCAAATCATCAGCAAGTGGTGTAGGGAAGTTCTGATTCTTGCACCGCAATGGTGACTGGGCAACAAAAAAGCCGTTCAAAGAACGGCTTTTTTGCTTTGCTGGCAGCGCACCCGGTACAAACGCAGATCCCGAAGGATCCGTGCGATGTGCCTGAAAATCAGGCGGCAGGTTTAAGCTGCGACTGCCAAGGCTTTCACCTTGGTAGACAGGCGGCTCTTGTCGCGAGCGGCCTTGTTTTTGTGGAAGATGCCCTTGTCAGCCACGGTGTCCACCACGGCCTGCATCTTCGCAAACAGTTCGGTGGCCTTGGTCTTGTCACCGGCCAGAACTGCCTTCTCTACGTTCTTGACCGCGGTGCGGTACTTGGAACGCAAAGACGTGTTTGCTGCATTGATTTTGACGTCCTGGCGGACGCGTTTACGGCCCGACGCCAGGCGCGGGTTCTTTTTCTTGGGTTTTCCAGATGCCATAGTAATAGTTCCTTGTGTCTGAGGATGATGCCAGCAAAGCCGACTATTATAGCAGTGTGAGCCTCTTCAAGTCTGCCTCCACCGTCTCGCTGTTGACCCTGGCCTCGCGTATCACCGGGCTGGTGCGCGACCTGCTCATGGCCGCCACTTTTGGTGTGAGCGCCATGACCGACGCGTTTTGGGTCGCATTTCGCATTCCCAACATGCTGCGCCGCATGTTCGCCGAGGGTGCGTTCAGCCAGGCTTTTGTTCCGGTTCTGGCGGCCAGCAAGGAGCGCGATGGCGAGCCCGCCACACATGCCCTGATCAACGCGGTGGCCACCTTGCTGACCATGGTTCTGCTCGTGACCTGTGTTGCCGGTGTGGTGGGGGCCCCCATTCTGGTGTACCTGCTTGCCAGCGGCTTGCAGCAACGTCCCGAGGGTTTTGAGGCGGCGGTGGTGATGACGCGGTGGATGTTCCCTTACATCGCCTGCATGTCCCTGGTGGCTCTCGGGGCTGGGGTGCTGAACACCTGGAAGAAGTTTGCCATTCCCGCAGCAACGCCCGTACTGTTGAACGTGGCCATGATTACCGCTGCCTGGGTGGGGGCGCCCTGGTTTGCACGGATAGGACTGGAGCCAATTTACGCCATGGCGGGCGGCGTGATGGTGGGCGGGTTGTTGCAGTTGGGTGCCATTTTCCTAGCATTGCGACGCATGGGCATGGCGCCCAAAATTCGGATCAGCATGGCAGCTGCTGGGGCGGCATGGCGCGATCCGGCAACCAAGAAAATCGTGCATTTGATGGGACCGGCCTTGCTGGGCGTGAGCGTGGCACAGATTTCCCTACTGATCAACACGCAGATCGCTTCGCATCTGGCAACCGGTTCGGTGACCTGGCTCAACAGCGCCAGTTTGCTGATGGAGTTTCCTACCGCCATGCTGGGCGTGGCGCTTGGTGTGGTGCTGATGCCGCAACTGGCCGCCGCCAAGGCTGCCAACGACGCCGAAAAGTTTTCCCAGATGATCGACTGGGGTTTGCGCCTGGTGGTGCTGTTGGCTGTGCCCAGCGCAGTGGCACTCATCACCTTTGCACAACCGCTGGTGACGGTCCTGTTTCACTACGGCAATTACACCGATCGGGATGTGCTGCAAACGACCGCGGCATTGATGGGGTATGGCTGCGGTTTGCTGGGCCTCGTCGCCATCAAGGTGTTGACGCCAGGCTACTTTGCCAGCCAGAACATCAAAACCCCTGCGCTGATTGGCGTGGTGGTTCTGGTTATCACGCAGGGTCTGAATCTGCTGTTTGTGCCCATGCTGGCCCACGCAGGGCTGGCGCTGTCCATCGGGGTGGGTGCCATGGTGAATGCGCTTTGGCTGCTGGTGGGCCTGCTGCGCGGTCGCACGTTTGTTCCGCAGCCCGGCTGGGCCCGCTTTGCTTTGCAGGTGTTTGCGGCCAGTGCCTTGTTGACCGTGTTCCTGATGTGGGCAAATAGCGCCATCCCCTGGTTGGCGATGCATTCCGAGAAAATGATGCGAATAGGTGCTCTAGCCCTCGTCGTTTCTGGTGCTATCGCTATCTATTTCATAGCGGTATGGGCGGCTGGGCTGAACTTGCGCCAACTGCTGCGGCGTTAGATGCAGAATATGCGCGACGCCATGAACCTGACATTTGATTTGCCCACGCCCTTGAACTATTTCGCCTCCCTGGTGGAGCGGGATGTGGAGTTTGCGCTTTTTGAGGCTGCTGTCAGCCTGGCGCAGGACGAGTACCCTGAAATGGATGTGCAAACGGTGCTGAGCGAAGTGGATCAGCTGCTCTCCAGGGTGCGTCGGCGCGTTGCCTCCGATTCCGGAGCTGTGCAAAAGCTGCGAATCTTGAACCAGTTCGTCTACCAGGACTTGGGTTTCGCGGGGAATGTGAACAACTATTACGACCCGGACAACAGCTACGTTCATCAGGTGCTGAACACGCGCCGTGGCATCCCCATCACCTTGGCGGTATTGTGGATGGAACTGGCCCAGGGGCTTGGTCTGTCGGTTCGGGGTGTCGGCTTTCCGGGCCATTTTCTGGTCAAGGTCAATTTGCCCATGGGCCAGGTGGTCATCGATCCCATGGATGGCAAATCCCTCAGCCGCGAGGAGTTGTCGGAGCGGCTGGAGCCTTACCGGCGCAACAGTGGCCTGATTGACGAACTGGAAACGCCATTGGGCTTGTATCTGCAGACAGCGCCGTCGCGGGACATCATTGCGCGCATGCTGCGCAATCTGAAGGAAATCCACAAGACACAAAGTGACTGGGCTCGCCTGTTGGCTGTGCAGGAACGCTTGATTGTGCTGTTGCCCGAGTCATGGACGGAATACCGGGACCGGGGTCTGGCCCATGCCCAGCTGGGCCACACCGAACAGGCCCTGGCTGATCTGGAGTGTTACCTGGTCCATGCCGACGAACATGTCAATCTGGATGCCATTGCCGACTGGGTTGATGCCCTTCGGCGTTCGTAGTTTTTTTAACCTGATTTCAGGATAACCATGAAGCTTCAAACCTTGCTGCTGGTGGCGGTGGCCGCCTCGGTCCATTCAGCTCCCGCCGTGTCCGCGCCGCGCGGCGTGATCGCGCAACCGTCTGCTGCGGAAATTCCCAAGTGGTGCCAGCAAAGTGTTGCCCAGGCACGCACGCGCATCGACCGGATCAAGAAATTGCCCATGCGACAGGTCAATGTGAAGACGGTGTTGCATGCGTGGAACGAATTAGACACAGGCTTGCAGGACATAGGTGGTCCGATAGGGCTTTTGTCCGAAACCAGCCCCGACCCCGCTGTGCGCAAGGCAGCGGAGGCCTGTGACCTGGTTCTGTCGGCCCTGCCCAACGAGTACCTACAGAGCGAAGCCCTGTTTCAGCGTGTCAAAGCCCTGAAGACGACAGACCCCATCGACGCCATGGCGCGCCAAAGCATTCTGGATGATTTTGAGGAGCGTGGTGTCAGCCTGACGGCTGCCAAGCGCGCGCGGGCCAAAGCCATTTTTGAGCGGATGGACAAACTGGCGCAAGACTTCTCGCGCAACGTGCGCGACGTCACCACCAAACTGGCATTCTCCGAAGAAGCGCTCAAAGGCGCACTGCCGGCGGCATTGGCCAAGCGTGCCCGCGACGCACAGGGTCAGTATGTGTTTGGGCTGGACTACCCCGAATACGACGCCATCATGAACAACGTGGAAGTGGAGAGCACCCGCAAGGCGTTCTGGACGTCATTTCAACAGCGTGGTGGCACAGATAATCTGGTGCTGCTCACCGAAGCTGTCAAGCTGCGTCTGGAGCTGGCGCAACTCATGGGTGAGGCCAGCTATGCCGACTGGGCAATCAAACGCAAGATGGCGGGATCGGCCGATGCCGTCAACCGCTTCCTGGGCGATGTGCAAGACCGGGTCGAGGCACTGGAGCGCAAAGAACTGGATGAACTGCGCAGTGAGAAAGTGAGCTTTACCGGGGACAAGGATGCAGTGCTGCGGCGATGGGACGTGGCTTTCTTTCAGCAGCGTTTGAAGAAGGCACGCTACAGCGTAGACCAGAGCGAAGTGCGCGCCCAATTTCCGACCGACCCCACCATTGCCTGGATGATGCAGGTCACCAGCACCTTGTATGGTGTGCAATTCAAACCGAACACCGAGCTACCGGTGTGGCAGGCCGATGTGCGAGCCTACGATGTGTTTGACACGGCCAACGGCCAATACCTGTCGAGCTTTTATTTGGACCTGTTTCCGCGTGAAGGCAAATACAAGCACGCAGCGGCCTTTCCGGTGCGCGGGGTTTCCCTGCTGGCGGGTCGCACGCCCGTATCGGTACTGGTAACCAACTTCAATCGGGAAGGCTTTGACCAGAATGAGCTGGAAACGCTGTTCCACGAATTTGGCCACATCATGCACGGGGTGCTGTCGCGCACCCGTTATGTGCTCAATGCGGGTACTGGCGTAAAGCGCGACTTTGTGGAGGCGCCGTCGCAAATGTATGAGGAATGGTCGCGACGGCCAGAGGCGCTGGCCTTGTTTGCCCAGGTGTGTCCGACATGCAAGCCGGTGGACCCCCAGTTGATTGCACGCATGAATGCATCCCGGGCCTTTGGCAAGGGTCTGTTCTATGCACGGCAGCGTTTGTATTCGGCATGGGACATGGCGATCCACACGCCAGTTGTAGTCGACCCGATGCAGACCTGGGCTGCCATGGAAGGCAAGACACCGCTGGGTTTTGTGGATGGCACCCTGGTACCGGCTGGGTTTGGCCATGTGATGGGCGGCTACCAGGCGGGTTATTACGGCTACATGTGGTCTGAAGTAATGGCGTTGGACATGCGCTCTGCCTTTGGCGCCAATGTGATGGATACGGGAGTTGGTGGCCGCTACCGCAAGCTGATTCTGGAGAGCGGTGGCGAGCGGGCGCCCGCGGCTTTGGTGGAGGCCTTTCTGCAACGCAAACCTTCTGCCGATGCATTCTTCCGGGAAGTGTCGGGGAAGTAATGGCTGTCCATCACCTGCCCGGTTTGGTCGTGCGCGACTATTGGTTTGACTTGCCATTGGACTACGCCCACCCGGAGCGGACGCTGCGCGTCTATGCCCGGGAGGTGGTTGCGCCAGGTAAGGTCGCTGCAGATTTGCCCTGGCTGGTCTACTTTCAGGGTGGGCCGGGCTTTGGTGCGGCGCGGCCCATGGCGAATAGCGGTTGGTTAGGGCGTGCCCTGCAGGACTACCGTGTGCTGTTGCTGGACCAGCGTGGCACCGGGCTATCCACGCCCGTGACTGCTCAGACCCTGGAATATGTGGGCGAGCCCCGAGCGCAGGCTGACTACCTGATGCACTTTCGGGCGGACAACATCGTGCGCGATGCGGAGGCCATTCGCCAGCAGTTGGCCGGTGATAGCCCCTGGAGCATTCTGGGCCAGAGTTACGGTGGCTTTTGTGCCATGCGTTACCTCAGCGCGGCGCCGCAGGGGTTGAAGGAAGTATTGATTACGGGCGGCATTCCTTCGCTGACACGCCCGGCTGATGACGTCTACCGCGCGACCTACGCACGCGTTGCCGACAAAAACTACCAGTACTACCAGCGCTACCCCGGTGACATACAGCGCGTGCGCCAGATCGTGCAGGCACTGCAGCACACAGAAATCCGCCTGCCAGGTGGCGGCGTACTGAGTCCGCAGCGCTTTTTGCAGCTGGGTTTGGTGCTGGGCATGAGTGACGGTTTCGAGACGCTGCACTACCTGCTGGAAGAGGCATTTGTGACCCAGCCCGATGGTCAGTGGGTATTGAACTGGAATTTCCTGCAGCATGTGGAGCAGCACCAGAGCTTCGATACCAACCCCATCTACGCAGTGTTGCACGAGGCCTGCTATACCCAAGGAAGTGCCAGCGCATGGTCCGCCCATCGGTTGCTGGGCGAGTTTCCGGCTTTTGCACTGGATACCGAGGGGCCGTTACTGTTCACCGGTGAAATGGTCTATCCATGGATGCTGGACGACTATGCGCAACTCAGACCGCTAAGGGGTGCTGCACAATTGTTGGCCCACACCGCGGATTGGCCGGAGCTTTATGACGTGGAGAGGCTGCGGCAGAACACGGTGCCCGTTGCCGCCGCCGTTTACTACGACGATATGTATGTCCACCGTGAGTTCTCTGAAGAGACCGCGCGCGAGGTACCCAACATCAAACTGTGGGTGACCAACGAGTACGAGCACAACGGCCTTCGTGCCGATGGGGCTGCAGTGCTGGGGCGCCTGCTGGCCATGGTGCGCGGTGAAATGTGAGGGCTATTGCCCTCACCATTGCGCGATTTTGAATCAGGCCACCACCACCGACGCGCCGCTGCCCTGGGCAGCGATAACGCCGATCGAGTAAACCGATTCGCCGCTGGCGTGCAGTGTGGCTGCAGTCGCCTCGGCGTGTACAGCATCGACGACGACGACCATACCGATGCCGTTGTTGAAGGTGCGGTTCATTTCGATGTCGTCAATGCCTGCGGTTTTTTGCAGCCAGGCAAACAGCTCGGTTTGCGGCCAGCTGCCCTTGATCAGGTGGGCGGCCATGCCCTCGGGCAGCACACGGGGAATGTTTTCCAACAAGCCTCCGCCGGTGATATGGGCCAGCGCCTTGATGGGGTGCGCTGCCAGTGCGGCCAGCACGTTTTTTACATACAGGCGGGTCGGCTCCATGATGGCCTGTTTAAAGGGCTTGCCGTCCAGCGTGGCGGGGGTATTGGCGCCGGCCCGATCAATGCACTTGCGCACCAGGCTGAAACCGTTGGAGTGCACGCCGTGGCTGGCCAGACCCAGCACCACGTCGCCGGGTTTCACACCAGCGCCGGTCAAGATTTTGGATTTTTCAACTGCACCGACAGCAAAACCGGCCAGATCGTATTCACCAGCCGGGTACATGCCGGGCATTTCTGCCGTTTCGCCGCCGATGAGCGCGCAACCCGACAACTCGCAACCTTTGGCGATGCCGCCAATGACCGCCGCTGCCGTGTCCACATCGAGCTTGCCGCAAGCAAAGTAGTCTAGGAAGAACAAGGGCTCGGCGCCTTGCACCAGCACATCGTTCACACTCATGGCCACCAGATCAATGCCTACGGTATCGTGCATGTTCCATTCAAACGCCAGTTTGAGCTTGGTGCCCACGCCATCGGTTCCGGAAACCAGCACCGGCTCCTTGTAACGCTTTGGCACCTCAAACAGGGCACCAAAACCACCAATGCCAGCCAGTACGCCTTCGCGCATGGTCTTTTTGGCCAGCGGCTTGATGCGCTCGACCAGGGCGTCGCCGGCGTCAATATCGACACCTGCGTCTTTGTAGGAAAGGGGGGTGGGGGTGCTGGATTGGGTCATGTGAAAGGGCTTGCGAATGGACTGGCACAGGCTCCTGGGACTGAGCCGATAGAATTTGCCTAGATTTTACGGGTTCACCCCCGCCATTCCTGTATGCAATTGACGCCCCCCCAAAAAAGTTTTGCCGCCTGGAGCCTGATAGCAGGGCTGCTGGGGTGCGTCTTGTGGTTGCTGGCACCGGTTTTGACACCGTTCGTGGTGGCCTGTGTGCTGGCGTACGCACTCACACCGGTCGTGAATTGGCTGGATGACGTTGGGCGTGGTCGAATACCCCGGTTATTGGCAGTGATCGTGGTGGAGTTGCTGTTCATTTTTGCGATGCTGGGCTTGTTCTTTCTGATGATTCCTATTCTTGCCAAGGAACTACCCCTGATGCGCGAGCAGTTGCCAGCATTGATGGACAGTGTTAACGCAGCTGCCAAGCCCTGGTTGGCTCAGTGGGGCATTCACTTGAAACTGGACGGTGCGAGTATCAAGACCTTTGTCATGAAGTACCTCAATGCCAATGTGGAAGACGCGCTGAGTTCCATTCTGGTGTCGCTCAAACTGGGTGGTAGCGTGGCGTTCACCTTGGTCGGCAACGCTATCCTGATCCCGGTTGCACTCTTTTACCTGCTGATGGATTGGGATCGTTTCATGGAGCAGTTGCGTGCGTTGATCCCGCCGCGTATGCGCGCTGGAAGTTCGAACTTTCTGGGTGAAGCCGATGCGGTACTGGGTCAGTATTTGCGGGGGCAGTTACTGGTGATGCTGATTCTTGCCGTGTTTTACAGCGTGGGTCTTGCCCTGTTTGGTTTGGACCTGGCCCTGCCGATCGGAATATTTACCGGATTGGCCATGTTTGTTCCTTACGTCGGCTTTGGCGTCGGTCTGGTGTTGGCTATTTTTGCCGGGTTGCTGCAATTCACCGCCACGGTGGGCATGGGGCATACGG
>DAOQRI010000010.1:0-3747 GCA_035355475.1 Rhodoferax sp.
GCCGTAGGCGTCGGTGTAGCCCAAAAAGCCTACCGTCTTGACACCCTGCTTCTTCATCAAACCAATCATGGCGTGGGCCATGACGGCGTTGGACTGGGGCATGCGGAAGGTCCACATGTCTTTGCCCGGTGCCAGCACGGCGGGCGAGAACGACAGCTGTACGGTCTGCGCTTCAGCCGCTACACCGGCCATGGGAATCGCCACGGGCGTGGCAACCGAGCCCATGATGATGTCAACCTTGTCGTCGGTCACAAAGCGCGTAGCGATCTTGACGCCGTTGGTAGGGTCGGTGGCATCGTCCAGCACGATGACCTTGACCTTTTCACCCGCAATCGTTGCGGGCCAGAGCTTGATCTGGTTGTTGATCGGGATACCCAGGCCGGAGGCCGGGCCGGTCAGTGGCAAGGCCACGCCGATGGTGATATCCGCCAGCGCGGCGCCTGCAGCCAGTGCCGTAACGGCGGTGGCGATGAGAGTCTTGACGATTTTCATGTTGTCTCCTGAGTTGTCATGGTGGTAGTGGTGGCGAGGGATCGAAAAATGGGATTTACTGAAAATGGGGTTAGCTGCACAGGGCCTTGATGTCGGCCGGCACAGGAATGGCTTTGATGCGGTCCGAATCCGGCACACGCACACAGAAGGCGCGCACCTCGGTGCCTTCGCAAAGCAGGTCGTCACCGCGTTTGACAATATGACGGTGCACAAACACCTTGTCGCGCCACTCCTCCACACTGGTGTGCACCTGCAGCGTCTCGCCATAGGTGGCTGGGCGCATGAACTTGGTGTTGATTTCCAGAAGCGGCGTTCCGATGATGCCGGTGGTCTTGACCAGTTCGCGCCAGGGCTGCACGCCACACTGCACGAAGAAATTGAGTGAAGATGCATCCATCCACTTGGCAAAGTTGGGGAAGAACACGATGCCTGCGGGGTCGCAGTCGCCAAACATCACGTTGACGGAATAGACAATGGTTTTGCTCATGGTGGTATTGCGGGTGTGGACGCGTTCAGCGGGGCGCCATGCGCAACGCGCCGTCCAGGCGAATCACTTCGCCATTCAAATGGCCGTTGCTCACGATGTGCGCCGCCAACTGCGCAAACTCTTCGGGCTTGCCCAGCCGCTGCGGGAACGGAATGCTGGCCGCCAATGAGGCCTGCACAGGCTCGGGCAGCGTCCTCATAAGCGGCGTGGCAAACAGCCCCGGCGCAATGGTGCAGACACGAATGCCGTGCTGCGCAAGGTCGCGCGCCATGGGCAGCGTCATGCCGGCCACACCGGCCTTGGATGCGCTGTAGGCCTGCTGGCCGACCTGGCCGTCAAACGCGGCGACCGACGCGGTGAACACCATGGCACCGCGCTCACCGTCCTCCATGGGGTCGAGCTTGGCGCAGGCGGCCGCAAACAGGCGTGCCACGTTGTAGGTACCAATCAGGTTCACGTTGACCACGCGCACAAAGTCTTCCAGCGGCGCTGCATTGCCGTCTTTGCCGACTACGCGCTTGGCGCTGCCAATACCGGCGATCTGCATCAGGATGCGGGCAGGACCATGTGCTGCTGCCGCAGCAGAGATGGCTTCCTGCACGCTGTCACCGCTCGTGACGTCGCACTGGCAGGCCAGGGCGCTGCCGTTGCCAGCCTGCGCATTGATCTCGGCCGCCACCTTTTCGGCGTTGGCCAGGTTCACGTCCAGAATCGCCACTTTGGCGCCCAGGCGGGCCAGTTCGCGGGCGGTTGCCTCACCCAGGCCGGAACCACCGCCGGTAACCAATGCTGCTTGTCCTTGAATATTCATCTCGGGTCTCTTGTTATTTGCTATCATTTTAATAGCGTCCTACGTATATTCGACGGGGGCTGTAGGCCAATTTGTCTTATAAATCAGGCAACATCATGCTGCCAGGGGGTTTTCCAGCAGCAGGGCAATGCCCTGGCCACCACCAATGCAGGCGCTCGACACACCGTAGCGCACACCACTGCGCTGCATCTCACGAGCCAGCGTCAGCGTCAGGCGCACACCGGTGCAGGCCAGTGGGTGCCCCATGGCAATGGCGCCGCCATTCACATTCAACTTGCTCAGGTCCAGGCCCAGCTCACGTCCCACGGACAGGGTTTGTGCGCCCTGTGCTTCGTTGATCTCGAAGCGGCCAATGGCGTCCAGCGATAGGCCGGCGCGCTCCAACAACAGCTTGATAGCGGGCGCCGGGCCAATGCCCATGATCTCGGGTGGCACGCCGACCACAGCCGCGGCTACCACGCGGGCCAGCGGCTTCTTGCCTTCGGCACGCGCGTAGGCACCGGATGCCACCACGGCGGCAGCCGCCGCATCCACCAGCGCAGCACTGTTGCCTCCGGTCTGCACCCCGCCCGCATGCACGGCGCGCAGCTTGGCCAACACCTCTACCGGCGAGATGCGGGCATGCGTGTCCTGCGCCACTTCGGTGGCCTTGCCCTGCAGCTTGATACCACGCGTGGCGTAGCCGGCCAGTTCAAACTTCTCGCTCACCACCGGCACGATCTCGCCCGCATGGAAGCCGGCTTGCTGCGCAGCAACCGCCTTGGCAAACGATTCCGATGCAAAGGCATCGACCTCTTCGCGGGTGATACCGTATTTTTTGGCCAGGTTCTCCGCCGTCTGGATCATGTTGATGCCCGGTGCCGAATCGTTCAGTGCCTCCCACATGAAGTCCTTGAACTCAACCGGCGCACCCAGCTTGAAGCCGGTGCGGTGGGTGAAGGCCGCCACCGGGTTGCGCGTCATGGACTCCGTGCCCACCACCAGTGCCACGTCCGCGCAGCCCGCCTGGATCTGCTCCCCCGCTTGACGGAACAGCTCGAAGCCGGTGCCGCAAATGCGCTGTGCCATGAGCGCGGGTACTTCTTGCGGCACACCGGCGTACAGGCCAATGTGGCGCGGCAGCATGAACTGCTCAAAGTCGCCAGGCGCCATATTGCCGGTCAGCACGGAGTTGATGTGGACAGCGGGTACGCCAGCCTTTTCCAGCGCCGCGCGGGCGGCCTTGATGCCCAAATCGGTGGGCGATATATGACCCAGCGCACCGCAGTAGTCCACCATGGGCGTGCGCATGCCGTCGAGCATCCAGATGTCGTCGAACGCGTTGAAGAATCCTTTGCTTGCCATGGTGGTGTGTCTTTCAGTGGACTCAATGAATTGAGGGTTTGATGATGGTGTGCAGCGTGTCGTCGTGCAGGGCCGCAACCGTTTCGGCACGGTGCATGAGCACCGCGCGCTGGTTGATGGATCCCTTGTCGGTGACCTCGCTGCGGTCAATGGTGGGCGGCTCGGCCAGCAGGCACATGCGCGCAATGCGGCTGGCGCTGCCGGTGGCGCTCAACGCCAGGGCATCCATCACCTTCTGGAACTGGGCAATCACCGTCGCGCTGGACAGTACGTCGGCCATTGGCACACTGGCGTCCAATCCGCTCAGGGCACGCACCGCTTGGGTTGGGAACACCATGGCTCCCACTTCTTTCAGGTTGATACCGGTCAGAACTACATCTTGAATATAGGGCGCACCCGCTGCAATGATCTTGGCACGCAGGGGGCCCACACTCACAAAAGTGCCGGTAGCGAGCTTGAAGTCCTCGGCAATGCGGCCATCAAATTTGAGGCCCTGGTGCACATCGGTTTCGTCAATCCACTTGACCGCATCACCGGTGCAGAAGAAGCCTTCTTCGTCAAAGTGCGCAGCGGTTTCTTCAGGCGCGCGCCAGTAGCCTTGGGTGATGTTGGG
>DAOQRI010000010.1:3757-16890 GCA_035355475.1 Rhodoferax sp.
GCCGTCGGTGTCCACCAGTTTAAGTTCCAGCCCAGGGGTAGGCACGCCCAGGTCACCGGCCTTCACGTTGGGATTGGTGACGAAGATTCCAAACGGGCCGGACTCGGTCATCCCCAGCCCGGTGGTCATCACAATGCGCTCGCCCACTTCCTTCTCGGCGGATTCAAACAGGCTGTCCCACACCGGCTGGGCCAGAGCCGCACCGGCGTAGAAGAACATTTTGACGCGCGAGAGCAGGTTCTTGCGCAGCACCGCGTCTGTCTGCATGGCATTGGCAATCGCCTCAAAACCGGTGGGCACGTTGAAGTACACCGTGGGCGCAATCTCGCGCAGGTTGCGCAGCGTCTCGCCGGTGAGGGCGGGCGTGGGCTTGCCGTCATCGATGTACAGCGTACCACCGTGGTACAGCACCATGCCAAAGTTGTGGTTGCCGCCGAAGGTGTGGTTCCACGGCAGCCAGTCCACCAGCACCAAGGGCTCCTGGGACAGAACCGGCATGCTCTGCGCCATTTGCTGCTGGTTTGCGCACCACATGCTCTGGGTGTTGATGACCGCCTTGGGCAGCTTCGTGGAGCCACTGGTAAACAGGAATTTCACGATCGTTTCCGGCCCGGTAGCCGCCATGGCGGCGTCCACCTGTGCGGTGGCGGGCGTGGCTGCGAGATCGGCAAATGACAGGCTGGCACGACCATCCAGCGCACCGCTGGTCAGCACGACTTCGACATCGGCACCCACGGCGCACGAGATGGCTTTTCCGTAGCGCGTCGCATCGGCCGCGAACACCAGACCCGGGGTCACGGTTTTGAGCACATGGCGCAGTTTGTCAAAGTCCTGGCTGATCAACGAGTAGGCGGGCGATGTCGGCACAAAGGGCACACCGGCGACCAGACATCCCAGCGCCAGCAGCGCGTGCTCCAGATCGTTTTCGGACAAGATGACCACCGGACGCTCGGCACTGAGCCCACGGTTGATCAAGCCCTGGGCGATGCTGCGTGCGCTGGCCCACGCCTGGGCGTAGCTCACCTTGACCCAATCACCCGTGCCACCACCGGCCAGCTTCTCGCGCCGCGCCATGAAAGTACGTTCGGGCGCCACTTTCACCCACTGCTGCAGACGGTCCGTCATGCGGGCGGGGTGTTCCTGCAGGGGCTGCTCTGCGCGCAGGTAGTGCACGCCGGGCGGGCCGTCGCGCAGGGCAACGCGGGTCACGCCAAACTTCAGCGCCCGGTATTGAGGGGTTGTCATGTTGTGTCTCCGGCTTATTGTTTTTATGCCTTCTTGACCTTGTCAGCGCGACCTTCCAGAAAGGCGCGCACGCGCTCCTTGGCTTCGGGCGCGCTTTGGGCAATGGCGGCCATCATGGCTTCCGTCATAAAGCCCTGGTCAGCAGGCTGGTCGGCAATACGGGGCAGCACGTGGGTCAGTGCGTAATTGGTCAGAGGCGCGTTTTGCGCGATGCGCACGGCCAGCTCCAACGCCTTGTCAAATGCGGTTCCCGTAGGCACCAGATACTGGGCCAGGCCGATGCGTTCGCCATCCACCGCATTGACCACGCGGCCGGTCAGCATCATGTCGGTCATGCGGGCAACGCCAATCAGGCGTGGAATGCGCACCGATCCACCGCCCCCGACAAAGATCCCGCGCGAGCCTTCTGGCAGTGCATAGAAAGTGGTGTCGTCGGCTACGCGGATGTGGCAGGCACTGGCTAGCTCCAGGCCGCCGCCTACCACCGCTCCGTGCAATGCGGCAATCACCGGAACCGGACCGTATTGCACACACTCCAACGCGGCGTGCCACATGCGAGAGTGGTGCAGGCCCTGGCCGGCATTGCGCTCCTGGAGTTCGCTCAAATCCAGACCGGCGCAGAAGTGGTCACCCTCGCCATCAATGACCGCGGCACGCACGCTGGCGGGCATTTTTTCAAACAAATCCCGCAGCGCCAGGATGAGCGCGTCGTTCAGCGCGTTGCGCTTTTTTCCACGGGTAAGGCGGATGATGGCAACTTCCTGTTGCTCGCCGCGAAGTTCGAAATGGATGTCTTTATTGCGCATGGTCACTTTCAGTCGTGGCGCAATTATGGTTATATAACGTAACTAAATCAATGTAGTTTTCGCCGGTTTTTATCGGTGTTTACCCTAGACCGGTGGGCCGCATTGCGCGCACCCGGACGGCAGATTCCACCGTCGCCCGGTGGGATGCATCCCTGGATCAGTGCCCGAAATCCAGCGGCAGACCCACATAGTTTTCCGCAATGGTGCGCGAACCGGCTTCGCTATGGATCAGGTAGTCCAGTTCGGCTTCTTGGAACTTGGCAACAATCGCGCCGTCGTCTGGAAACCGGTGCATGAGCTGGGTGAACCACCACGAAAAGCGCTCGCCTTTCCAGATGCGCTTGAGACATTTCTCGGAGTAGGTGTCGATTCCGGCCTCGCTTTTGTCCTGGTAGTACTCGATGATGCCGTTGGCCAGGTACTTCACGTCGGTCGCAGCCAGGTTCAGCCCCTTGGCGCCAGTGGGCGGCACGATGTGGCCTGCGTCACCAGCCAGGAACATGCGGCCAAATCGCATCGGCTCGGTGATGAAGCTGCGCAGCGGCGCGATGCTCTTTTCAATGGAGGGCCCGGTGATGAGTTTCTCCCGGCCTTCGTCATCCAGGCGCAGCTTCAACTCCTGCCAGAACGCGGCGTCGGTCCACTCCTCCACCGTGTCGGTCAATGGCACTTGCAGGTAGTAGCGACTGCGCGTTTTGCTGCGCTGCGAGCAAAGGGCAAAGCCGCGTGGACTGTTGATGTAGATGAGTTCATCGTGCACTGGGGGCGTGTCCGACAGCAGGCCGAGCCAGCCAAAGGGGTAGACCTTCTCGAATTCCTTGATCGCCTTGCGCGGCGCACTGGCGCGGCAAACGCCGTGAAAGCCATCGCAGCCCGCAATGAAGTCGCATTCAATCTCGAATTTCTGACCGTCTTTCGCATAGGTCACGCGGGGCCGTTGGGTATCAAAGTCGTGGATGGCAACGTGTTGCGCCTCGTACACGGTTGTCAAATCCGCACTTTCACGCGCGTCCATCAAATCCCGGGTCAGCTCGGTCTGACCGTAGACCATGACGTTCTTCCCACCCGTGAGCTTGTTCATGTCGATGCGGTGACGCTGGCCGTTGTACAGCATCTCAAAGCCGCCATGGACCAGACCTTCCTTGTGCATGCGTGCACCGACACCTGCTTCGTCCAGCAGATCGATGCATACCTGTTCCAGAATGCCGGCACGGATGCGGGTGAGCACATAGTCGCCGGTTTGGCGTTCCAGAATGATGGCGTCGATGCCGGCCTTATGGAGCAACTGGCCGAGCAGAAGGCCGGATGGACCGGCACCGATGATTGCGACCTGTGTTCTGACTTTGGTAGGCATAGGGACTCCTCGAATACGTGCACAAGGGATGGGTAGCTTAGTCTAGGCTCGACCGCGTGCGGTCACAACAAGATCGATTGACTGACTGCCTCCAACTCCGTTCGCAACCAACGGTGCGAAGCATTGAGCTGGTGGCGCAGATGCCAGATCATGTACATGGGAATGGTCGGGCATGGCACGGGGACTGGCACGTGTGCCAGGCCCTGCATTAACTGAGAGCGCAGGCGCTGCGGCGCAGTGGCCAGCAACTGGCTGCCCCGCAGGAAGGGTGGCAGGCCGGCAAAGCCGGGCACCATGACGGTGAAGTTCCGATGGATACCCTGGGCCACCAAGTACTGATCCAGGTCCAGCGCCCGGTGCGGCTCGTAGACCACGGTGACATGGTCAGCGGCCAGGTATTCCTGCGCCGTACGGGGGGCATCACGCTGGCTGGCGTCAAAGAATACGCGGTATTCGTCTTCGAACAGGCGCTTTTGCAATATGTCGGTGCCATCCGGCGGGCGCGGACTGACGACTAGTTGGCATTGTTCCTGTCGCAGCATTTCCAAACTGGGCACGTCGGATGGGATCACCCGTAGCTTCAACCCCGGCGCCTGGGTTCGCAGACGTGCCATCAATGGCGGCAGCAGCAGATCACGCTGGAAGTCATTCGCAGCGATGGTGAATGTGCCCCGCCATTGCGAGGGGACAAACTCCGCACACGTTGCAAAACGCTCCATACTGGAGAGCAGCTCACGCGCCTGCTCCGCCAATTGGCGCGCATGGGCAGTGGCCACAATACCGCGCCCTGATTTGACGAACAGTGGGTCCCCAGTGATGGCCCGCAGCTTGTCCAGCAAGTGGCTCACCGCCGACTGGGTGACCCCCAGGCGCTGCGCTGCACCGGTGATGGAACCCACTTCCACCACTGCCACCAGCAACTGCAGCAGATGACCGTCCAAGTCTGAATAATCGAATTTACTCATGGATCGCATCATGATTCATGTATTTATCTTTGGCAATGGACATTGAATACTCACGACCATTCACCTCAATATCCGGAGACAGACCGTGGCAAGCAACAACAAACTCCCCCCCATCCCGGGCACAACCCCCTTCGACGGTGAGCAGGCCAAAAAGGGCTACGCACTCAACAAGATGTGCTTTTCCTTCAACACCGCAGATAACCGCGCCGAGTTTCTTAAGGACGAAGAGGCCTACATGCGCAAGTACGGCCTGACCGAGCCGCAGGCCGCGGCGATCCGTGCCAAGAACGTGCTGCAACTGATTGCCGCCGGTGGCAATGCCTATTACTTGGCCAAATTTGCCGGCATCTTCGGCCTGGACATGCAGGACATTGGCGCCCAGCAGACTGGCATGACCAAAGAACAGTTCAAGGCCAAGCTCGTGGCAGCCGGCCAATAGCCCATTCAATCAGAAAGACAAACAACACCATGGCACAACTTATTGGCTGCATTGGCACCTCCCACATTCCCGCCATCGGCGGCGCCATCCACAAGGGTATCCAGCAGGACCCATACTGGAAACCCTTCTTTGACGGTTTTCCCCCGATCCGCCAGTGGCTGGGCGAGAAGAAGCCCGATGTCATTGTCATCTTCTACAACGACCACGGTCTGAACTTCTTCCTGGACAAGATGCCCACCTTTGCTGTGGGCGCCGCCCCGCAGTACGTCAACTCCGACGAAGGCTGGGGCATTCCGTCGCTCGAGCCGCTCAAGGGCGAGGTGGACCTGTCCTGGCAGATCATCAACACGCTGATCGACAAGGAGTTCGACATCGTCAGTTGCCAGGAAATGCTGGTGGACCATGCCTGCTCGCTGCCGCTCAAGCTGCTCTACCCCGAGGGCAACTATCCGGTCAATGTGGTGCCGATCTGCATCAACACGGTGCAGTTTCCACTTCCTAAAGCCAGCCGCGTCTACGCCATGGGCAAGGCAGTGGGTGAAGCCATTGCCGCGTGGGACAGCAGCAAGACCGTGGCCATCATTGGCTCGGGCGGATTGAGCCACCAACTGGACGGCGAACGCGCAGGTTTCATCAATAAAGAGTTTGATCTGCAGTTCCTGGAGAGCCTGCTCACCAATCCGGAGTGGGCCACCCAGTTCAGCATCCACGAACTGGTGGAAAAGAGTGGCACCCAGGGGGTTGAATTGCTCAACTGGCTGGCCATGCGAGCGGCCCTCACCGCAGGCACGGGATGTGGTGTGCGCAAGGTGCACAGCAATTACCACATTCCGATTTCCAACACCGCAACCGGCTTGCTGGCGCTGGAAAAGACCGACTGAACATTCAGTCTTCGCAACAGCGCCTACTGCTTGTCAAACTTGACCTGGCACTCGCGCTGCTGCAACCGTCGCCCGGTTCCCTGTGAACCCTCGAAGAGGGCTTCCACCTGGTAGACATAGGGCGAACCCCGTGCCGCGCGTTTGGCAGCATAGCGGGGATCGCCCGTGAGCCCATTGACACGCAGCAGGGCACGGCCATCGGGCTGGATATCTCCACGCATCAGCAGTGAATCGGGCTCACCCTGCGTGCCGATCACACCACGCAGAGCGCTGTTACTCACCTCGGCCACAAAATTCAAACGGTATCCAGAAGCGCCATCTTCATGCCGCGCACAGTTGATCGTGACACCCCAGCGACCGTCGAACCGCCCCACTGCAGCGGCGGGCACCTGCGGGGCTTTGTCTGACACATTGGCTGGCACCGGGACAGCAACCGGCAAGGCGGTCGCGCTGGCCGTTTCTCGCGCCACGGTTGCGACAGGTGCTGGAGCAGGCGTGACTGCGGCAGGAGAAGCCACAATGGGCACTGTGGCCGGCTTAGCCGGCGGGCTGGCCTGCGCGCTGGCGCGGGCCCGTGCAAGCTCCGCCTGTGCTTCACGCTTCAGTGCCTTGGCTTCGGCCAAAAGTCGCTGGGCATCTGCCTCGGTCTGCACGGGTATGGGGGCCGAAGCAACCACTTGGGCGCTGGCAGGCGTGCTCTTATCGGCCACTGACGCCGACGCAACCACGGGATTGACCGTTACTGTAGCCTCTGGCGCACCCAGTCGTACCCAGCCAGTCTGCCACGCTACGACCGCACCGATAAACACGATGGCCGCAACACCCAGGGCCCAGGAATTCGGCCCACGCGAAGGCGATGATGGCACCGCTGCCGGCAAGGCTGAAAGCGGTGGTTGCGCTTGCTGCAATGCCGTGCGAATCAAAGGCACAGTACCTGAAACACGGTACACATGAATGGGCCGAGAGATGTTTTTCAGGCTCTGCTGACCAATATCCTGAAAGCCCAGGTCAAGCTTGCCGGTTATCTGGTCATACACCGACGAGGCAATGCAAATACCGCCCGGTTCCGCCATGGACTCGAGCCGCGCTGCGACGTTGACGCCATCACCCAAAAGGTCGTCGTTATTGACGACCACATCGCCCAGATTGACGCCAACACGAAAGAGCATCTTGCGGTGGTCGGGCAGCGAATCGTTGCGGGTTTTGAGGGCATCCTGTATCTCGACAGCGCAACGCACCGCTTCGACGGCACTCGAAAATTCAGCCAGTACCGAATCCCCAGCGGTGCTCACAATGCGGCCGCGGTGAAAGGCAATGATTCCGTCGATGACAGCACGATGGGCCTGCAGCACCTGGATGGTGCCCTCCTCGTCCTGCCCCATTTGCTTGCTGTAACCGACCGCATCGGCTGCGAGGATGCAGGTGAGTCGGCGCTTGACGTTGGATGGTTCCATGGTGTGCCCCCAGGATTGGACAAGTCGGGCGTTTGATCGCCTCAGCACCAGTATCGCACTTGCCTATGAACCCCGGTAGGTCGAATAGCTCCAGGGACTGACCAACAGCGGCACATGGTAGTGCTGGTCGGCATGCGCAACGCCAAAGTCCAGGCTGACCCGATTCAGGAAATTGGGCTCCGGCAAATCAACACCCCGTGCCTTGAAATACGCGGCCACGTCAAACACCAGCCGGTAGGTGCCAGCGCGCAAACTGGCATGGTCGTACAACATGCCGTCGGGGTTGCGGCCGTCCTGGTTCAAAGTGAAGGATTTGACCAAGGTGGCCTCATCGCCTTGCGTGGTGTACAGCACCACCTGCATGCCTGCGGCCGGGGTGCCGTGCATGGTGTCCAGTACGTGTGTGCTCAAGCCCATAGGTGCCTCTTTCGGTTGGTCTTTGGTCAATCTTCTGACGGTATTGGCAAAGTGTATACACTTTTCGGGATTGCGGCTATCATGCGCCGCATGGACTCCACCACCACCGGTTTCATCGTCGAAACGCTCACCCGTTCCATCGTGGAGCACCGCCTGCAACCGGGCGCCAAACTCGTGGAGCAAACGCTGGCTGACCAGTTTGGCGTATCCCGCACCCTGATTCGCCAGGCCTTGTTCAAGCTCTCGCAAAACCGGCTGGTCCGCATGGAGCCGGCGCGTGGCGCCTTTGTGTCTGCGCCGTCCATCACCGAGGCGCAGCAGGTGTTTGCGGTACGCCGCATGCTGGAGGCCGGCATGACCCAGGCCTTTATCCAGCAGGCCACACACGAACAGATCCTTGCGCTGAAGGACCACATCGCTGACGAGGAAGCCGCCGTGATGCGTGGTGACGTGCCAGGCCGCACCGTGCTGCTGGGTGACTTTCATGTTCGCATGGCCCAGTTGATGGGCAACGAAGTGCTGGCCCATTTGCTGATGGATTTGCTATCGCGCTGCGCCCTGATCACCCTGATGTACCAGTCTGGTGGTGCGGCCGAGCACTCGCATGCAGAGCACCGCGCCATCGTTGAAGCACTCGAGGCCCGCGATGAGGCACGGGCCTTGCTTCTGATGGACCAGCACCTTCGCAATGTAGAAGCATCGCTGACGCTGACGCCCGCCAACCCGAACAAGACCTGACCATGCAGCATTACGACTCCACCCAGCCCTACTCCCGCGACCTGGTGGGATACGGCAGAAATGTGCCTGACGCTCAATGGCCCGGCGGTGCCCGCATTGCCGTGCAGTTCGTGCTGAACTACGAGGAAGGTGGCGAAAACTGCGTACTGCACGGAGATGCTGGCTCCGAGCAATTTTTGTCCGAGATGTTCAACCCCGCCAGCTACCCGGAGCGGCATATCAGCATGGAGGGCATCTACGAATACGGCTCGCGTGCTGGGGTCTGGCGCATCTTGCGCGAGTTCGAGCAGCGCGGCCTACCGCTCACGGTGTTCGGAGTGGGGATGGCCCTGCAGCGCCACCCGGAATTGACCGCTGCGTTCATTGAGCTCGGCCATGAAATCGCCTGCCATGGTTGGCGCTGGATTCACTACCAGAATGTGGACGAAGCCACCGAGCGTGAACACATGCAACGGGGCATGGACGCCATCACCCAACTGACGGGCAACCGCCCCCTGGGCTGGTACACCGGACGTGACAGCCCGCGCACGCGCCGCCTCGTCGCGGACTATGGCGGCTTTGAATATGACAGCGACTACTACGGCGACGACCTGCCGTTCTGGATGCAGGTGCAAAAGACAGATGGCAGCGTCGTGCCCCAGCTCATCGTCCCCTACACGCTGGACTGCAACGACATGCGCTTCGCCCTGCCCCAGGGATACTCCCACGCCGATCCGTTCTTCCAGTACCTGAAAGACAGCTTCGACGCGCTGTATGCAGAGGGTAATCCGGAAGGCTTGAATGCGCCCAAGATGATGAGCATCGGCATGCACTGCAGACTACTGGGGCGACCCGGGCGCATCACCGCGCTGCAACGCTTTCTGGACCACATAGCCCGCCATGACCAGGTCTGGGTGTGCCGCCGCGTGGATATCGCCCGGCACTGGAAAGCCACACACCCCTTCACGACATAGAACACCATGGCACTGACCCTCGAACAACTCAACCAGGCCTCGCTGGACGACGCCACGCAGCTGCTGGCCGGCCTGTACGAACACTCGCCGTGGATTCCCCGGGCCGCCCTGGCGCACAGGCCATTTGGAACGCTGGCCCAGCTGAAGTACGCCATGGTTCAGGTGCTGGCTGCCGCAGGTGTCGAGCCCCAACTGGCGCTGATTCGTGCCCACCCGGAACTCGCCGGAAAGGCCATGGTGGACAAAAACCTGACCGCAGAATCCACCAACGAGCAAAGCAAAGCAGGCCTGACCCATTGCACGCCACAGGAATTTGAGACGATCCAGCAACTCAACCGCGACTACAACACGCGCTTTGGCTTTCCTTTTATTCTGGCAGTGCGCGGGCCGCGTGGCACAGGCCTCTCCAAGGCCGAGATCATTGCCACTTTTCAGCGCCGGCTGCAGGGCCACCCAGAGTTTGAACGCCAGGAATGCATCCGCAACATCCACCGCATTGCTGAGATTCGACTGAACGACCTGTTTGCCTACCAGCCGGAATTAGGAAACCGGGTCTGGGACTGGCAGGAGGCTTTGGCCCAGCACACCGACACCGGCTACGCGGAGCTGGGCCAGCTCACCGTCACCTACCTCACCGATGCCCACCGCGCCTGCGCCGCCCGCATCAGCGCCGACATGCGCCACGCGGGTTGCGACAGCGTGCACATTGACGCGGTAGGGAATGTGGTTGGATGCTATCACTCTGATAGCGCTTTACGCAGTATCGACGAGGGCCAGAGGCTAATTTCATCCAAGAAATTGCTAACCGGAAGCCATTTTGATACGGTGCGCAATGGTGGCAAGTACGACGGGCGTCTGGGCATCTACGTGCCGCTGGCCTGTGTGCAGGCCTTGTCCCAGGCAGGTAGACGCCTGCCCTTTGACCTGGAGATCGTCGCATTTGCGGAAGAAGAGGGTCAACGGTTCAAAGCCACCTTTCTGGGCTCTGGCGCGCTAACCGGCGATTTCGATTCTGCTTGGCTGGACCAGGTGGATGCCGACGGCATCAGCATGCGCAGTGCCATGCAGCACGCCGGCCTGTGCGTGGACGATATCGCCGCACTCAAACGCAACGCAAACGACTACCAGGGCTTTGTCGAGGTGCACATCGAGCAGGGGCCGGTACTCAACGAGCTGGACATTCCACTGGGCATCGTCACATCCATCAATGCATCGGTGCGCTACACCGGCGAGATGGTGGGCATGGCCAGCCACGCTGGCACCACGCCCATGACCCGCCGCCGAGATGCCGCCGCCGCCGTGGCAGAACTGCTGCTGTATGTGGAGCAACGCGCAGCGCGGGATGGCGACTCGGTTGGCACCGTGGGCATGCTCCAGGTGCCCAATGGATCCATCAACGTCGTGCCAGGACGCTGCCAGTTTTCACTGGACCTGCGCGCGCCCGGCAATGCGCAACGCGACCAACTCACCGAGGATGTACTGCAAGCGGCCAACGACATCAGCAGTCGCCGTGGCGTGCATCTCTCCCTGACAGAAACGATGCGCGTCAGCGCCGCACCCAGCGCAGCACAATGGCAGGCACGCTGGGAGGCGGCCGTGCAGTCCCTGGGCCTGCCGCTGCACCGCATGCCCAGCGGCGCAGGGCATGACGCCATGAAGCTGCACGAGATCATGCCGCAAGCCATGCTGTTTGTGCGCGGCCTGAACTCCGGCATCAGCCATAACCCGCTGGAGTCCACCACCAGTGACGACATGCAGCTGGCGGTGGACGCCTTCCTGCACTTGCTTGAACAACTCTCTCACCCCACCGCGGACTGAATTTTGATGAACACATATGAACAACTCGATGCCTGGATCGACGCCCACTTTGATGAGCAGGTGCGCTTTCTGCAGGAACTGATCCGCGTGCCGACCGACACACCGCCGGGCAACAACACGCCCCATGCCGACCGCGCAGCCGAGCTGCTGCAAGACTTTGGCTTTGCTGTTGAAAAGCACGCCGTGCCCGAGGTTGAAGTCCGCGCGGCCGGTTTGGAGACCATCACCAACCTGGTGGTGCGACGCAAATATGGGGACGGCAAGACCGTGCTGCTCAATGCCCATGGCGACGTAGTCCCACCAGGCGAAGGCTGGACCAAAAACCCCTACGGCGGCGAGATCGAGGACGGCAAGATTTACGGTCGCGCGTCGGCCGTCAGCAAGTGCGATTTCTCCACCTATGCATTCGCCGTGCGCGCACTCGAAGCGGTGGCCAAACCCAATCAGGGCAGCGTGGAATTGCTATTCACCTACGACGAAGAGTTTGGCGGTGAAGTGGGGCCAGCCTGGCTGCTCAAGCACAAGATCATTCACCCGGACCTGATGATTGCGGCCGGATTCAGCTACCAGGTGGTTACTGCGCACAACGGTTGCCTGCAAATGGAAGTCACGGTGCATGGCAAGATGGCACACGCGGCCATTCCGGCCACGGGCGTGGACGCGCTGCAAGCGGCCAACCGCATCCTCACCGCGCTGTACCAGCAGAACACGCTCTACCAGGGCATCACTTCCAAAGTCACAGGCATTACCCACCCCTACCTGAACATTGGCACCATAGAGGGCGGCACCAACACCAATGTGGTGCCCGGGCGCGTCAGTTTCAAGCTCGACAGGCGCATGATTCCAGAAGAGAACCCGACAGAGGTGGAGGCCGCATTGCGCAAGCTGATTGCGGACACCGCAGGCGACCTGCCCGGCATCACGGTGGATGTCAAGCGCATCCTATTGGCACGCGCCTTGCAACCGTTGCCCGGGAACCAACCGCTGGTCGAGGCCATTCAGAAACACGGAGAGCAGGTGTTTGGTGAACCCATCCCCGCACTGGGCACACCGCTGTACACCGACGTGCGCCTGTTTTGCGAGGCGGGCATTCCTGGCGTCATTTACGGTGCGGGGCCCCGCACGGTTCTGGAGTCGCACGCCAAGCGCGCCGATGAGCGGCTGGAACTCGAAGACCTGCGTCGTGCAACCAAGGTGATTGCGCGAACCTTGTGTGATCTATTGCGCTGATTCACGTAGAGACCTCTTTTATTACAACTGGCCCGACGAGGCTTTGAGGAGACAAAGATGACAGATACCACCCATCCCGTGGACGAGCGATTGCCTACCGGCAAGCTTGCTGCTCTGGGCCTGCAACATGTGCTGGTGATGTACGCCGGCGCGGTGGCCGTGCCACTGATTGTGGGCCGCGCCCTCAAGCTCAGTCCAGAGCAGGTTGCCATGCTGATTTCGGCCGACCTGTTTTGTTGTGGCCTGGTCACACTGATCCAATCGCTGGGCGCGACCCAGTGGTTCGGCATCAAATTGCCGGTGATGATGGGCGTCACGTTCGCCTCTGTTGCGCCCATGGTCGCTATGGCCAACACGACCCCGGGCGCAGCCGGGGCACAGCTCATCTTTGGCTCCATCATTGGCTCGGGGGTGGTGGCCATCCTGATTGCACCGCTGGTCAGCCGCATGCTGCGCTTCTTTCCACCGGTGGTGACCGGCACCATCATCGCCGTGATTGGCATCAGCCTGATGCGCATCGGCATCAACTGGATTTTTGGTAACCCCTTTGGTCCTACCGCGCCGAGCATCGTCAATCCCGAGCACACCAAGTGGCTTGCTGATGCCGCCGCTGCCGCCGCGGCTCCGGGTTCGACCCTGGCGCCGGTGCCCAAGGGGCTTGCCCTGGTGGGGTCGGTGCCCAACCCCAAATACGCAGACCTGGGTGGCGTCGGCATCGCCGCGCTGGTGCTGGCCTCCATCCTGCTGATCTCCAAGTTTGGCAAGGGGTTTCTATCCAACATCTCGGTGCTGCTGGGCATTGTGATTGGCGGCGCCGTGGCCACCTCGATGGG
>DAOQRI010000011.1:0-16887 GCA_035355475.1 Rhodoferax sp.
GTTTGGGTGTGGATGGGCGGCTTGCCGCAGCGGCCCTTTTGCCTTTCCCATTGATGGCGCTGGCGTTTTGGCGCATCTCCAACCACATCCACCAGGCTTCGCGCGATTCGCTGGATGCGTTTGGCAAGCTCAACGACCATGTGCAGGAAACACTGACCGGCGTTCGTACCCTGCGCGCTTTGGGGCTTGAAGGTCGCAGCGCCACGCGCTTTTCCGAATTGGCAGAGGCCGCAGCGAGCGCCAGCCTGCGTGCCCAGCGTTGGGAGGCGGCTTTTGAGCCCGCAGTGGGCATCACCCTGGTCAGCGCCACTGCATTGACACTTGGGCTGGGCGGCTATCTGGTCTGGCACGACGAATTGACCATTGGCGCGTTGACCGCGTTCAGCATGTACCTGGGGCAACTGATCTGGCCCATGTTTGCAGCGGGTTGGGTGCTGGCGTTGCTGGAGCGCGGTCGTGCTGCCTGGGGGCGGCTGCAGCCCACGCTGGACGCACCCCTGTCGGTGGACGACCATGGTGACCTGGCGACTGTGGTTCCCGGCGAGCTGGCGTTTCACGATGTCCATTTTTCCTACCCCGGGCATACAGCGCTTGCGCTTTGCGGCTTTGGCTTGACTTTGCCCGCTGGCCAAACACTGGGCCTGGTGGGCGCAACTGGCGCTGGCAAGTCCACCGTGTTGCGTCTAATCTTGCGGCAGTATGCCGCGCAGTCCGGCACCACGACCTGGGGCGCCAAGCCGCTGCACGACTACCAGCTTGACGCGTTGAACCGTGCCATCAGTTGGGTGCCGCAGGAGCCTTTCTTGTTCTCTGCGTCGATTGCGGAAAATATTGCCCTGGCCAAGGCGGATGCCTCCCGCGCGGAGATAGAGCAGGCGGCACGTCTGGCCTCCATCCATGACGACATCGTGCGCATGCCCCAGGGCTATGACACTCCGGTGGGCGAAAAAGGCATTGCCCTGTCGGGTGGCCAGCGCCAGCGTGTGGCCATTGCACGAGCCATGCTGACCGATGCGCCGCTGCTGTTGCTCGACGATGCGCTTTCGGCGGTGGACACGCAAACTGAAACCGACATCCTGCACCACCTGCGCGGCGCACGCGCCGGCCGCACGGCGCTCATCGTCAGCCACCGACTGAGCGCGGTGATGGATGCCGACCATATTCTGGTTCTCAAGGGTGGCCAGGTCAGCGAGCAGGGCGACCACGCCAGCCTGCTGGCTTTGAATGGCTGGTACGCCACCCAGTGGCGATATCAACAGCTGGAGGCAAGCCTCGATGCAGCCTGATAGCAGCCCAGAATCGGTCCAAGGGCAAAAGGCACCGCCTGTTGTGCAGGCTGGCGGCACGCGTCGTGCCATTGCGCTGCTGTTGCATGCGGCGGCGCCCGAACGGCGTCATCTGTTGCTGGGCGGTGCATGGCTGGTGGTGGCGGCCTTGCTGGAAGCACTGGGGCCACTGCTTGGCAAATACTTTATCGACCACTACCTGTTGCCCCGCAAACTGGTGTTACAGGATATGGGTCTGTTTCTGGGCGCACTGGTGTTGACTGGTTGCTGTGCCAGCGTTTTGCGCTACGCCCAGTTGAGCCGGTTGTCAGGGGTTGCCATGCGATCGGTTCGGCGCTTGCGTGAAGAGGTCTATGGCCATGTGCTGCGACTGCCCATGGCGTTCTTTGACAAGGCCATTACCGGGCAATTGGTCAGCCGTGTGACCAACGATACCGAGCAGGTGAAAAGCCTCTATGTGCAGGTGCTGTTTGTCATGCTCGACAGCAGTATCGTGGTGCTGGGTGCACTGGGCGCCATGGCCTGGCTGGACTGGCGCCTGATGCTGATCGTGCTCACGCTGCTGCCTGCGGTGGTGATCATTGTGTGGTTCTACCAGCGCTGGAGTGCACCTGCGGTGGCCCGTGCCCGTCAAAAACGCAGCGACATCAACGCGCAGATGTCAGAGTCCATCGCCGGCATGGCGGTGCTACAGGCCAGCAATGCCCAGCAGCGTTTTCGCGAGCGTTTTGACAAGACGAACGGCCAGCATCTGGACGCCCGCATGGCCGAAATGCGGGCCAATGCCTGGCTGCTTCGCCCCATGCTGGACCTGATCAATGTGGTGCTGCTGGTGGTGGTGATCCACAGCTTTGGGCAACGCGCGCTCAGCGCCCTGGAGATCGGGGTGCTGTACGCCTTTGTCAGCTACATCGGCCGCGTGGTGGACCCGCTGATTCAGATTACCCTGCAATTTGGGCAACTGCAACAGGCGGTGGTGGCCGCCGCACGGGTGGACGCCCTGCTGCAAGAGAGTCGGCCGGTGGCCATGGTCGGCCCGGAGCGCATCGCCTCTGGCGCCATTCGGATTGAGCGGGTGCAGTTTGGCTACGATCCGGCCACCACGGTGCTCCACGATTTGTCGCTGGATATTCCCGCGGGGGGCTTCTACGGTCTGGTGGGTCACACGGGCAGTGGCAAGTCCACGCTGCTTTCGTTGCTGTTGCGCTTCTACAAGGCGCAGTCGGGCAGCATCACGCTCGATGGGGTGGAGCTTTCGCGCTTTAGCGATGAACACTTTCGTGCCGATGTGGGACTGGTGCCGCAAGACCCCTTTCTTCTGGCCAGCAGCGTGCGTGACAACATCGCCATGGGGCGAGAGCTGAGTCAGCCTGAAATCGAAGCTGCAGCGCGATCGGCGCATTGCCACGACTTTATCGTTCTGCTGGAGCAGGGCTACGACACCCTACTGGGCGAAGGGGGTGCACGCCTGTCAGTCGGGCAAAAGCAGTTGATTGCCATTGCACGCGCGTTGGCAGGTCAACCACGCATTTTGTTTCTGGATGAGGCCACAGCGCACATCGATTCCGAGACCGAGCAGATTGTGCAAGTGGCTCTGGCCGAACTGCGCGGGCGGGTGACTGTGGTTGCCATCGCGCACCGCCTGTCCACCATCCGTGCTGCCGATTGCATTGTGGTGCTGAACCATGGGCGCATTCATGAGCAGGGTACGCACGAGACCCTGATGGCGTTGGACCAGGGCATTTACCAGCGGCTGTATTTGCTACAGCAACTGGGGGACTAGCCGATTTATTTCGCGGTCTGGCCGTCGTGCTTCTGGGCGCGAATGGCTTTGCTGTTACGGTGGGCTTCACGCTGCAATTTGCGGCGCTCGGCGGGTGTTACCGTGCCGTCAGCCTTGGCCGCAGTTTCATTGGCCACAAGCTTGGCCTCCCGTTTTTGCAGTCGGTTGGTTTCCTTGGCATTGAGTTGTCCGGATGCCACACCCTGGTCAATGCGCTGCTGCTGGTTGGCCTCGCGCTTGTCCAGTTTGGGTGTTGCGGGTTGTGCCATTGCCAAGCCAGCCAGGGTGAGGGTCAGCGCGGTAACCAGTGTCTTCAGCTTCATACAAAACTCCAGTGTGTTGGGTGCATGGAACAATTCCATGTGCGTACAACGCGTGTTACCCCGCCATCCGTTGACGGGCAAAACCTTGCAGTGTGTGAAATTGTGTAAATCAGCTCCGTGGCTCGCTCCACAGCTTGCCGCCTGTGGCCCAGTTTTCGCGCTTCACATCGGTGATCAGGATGTCTACCGATTCGGGTGAACCGCCCAGCACCTCCACTGTGACGCGGGTGATTTCTTCGACCAGTTTCTTCTTCTGTTCAACGGTTCGGCCTTCAAGCATTTCAATGCGGTAGGTGGGCATGGGGACTCCTTTGGGTTGCGATTAGCGGGCTGTCTTGGTAGGGGTTCAGTTGGGGCTTGCGGCGGACGCGCAGCGCTCGCACACGCAGGCCAGCCGCTGCGCTGCAGGCGGAATGCGTGCCAGCAAACTCGCGTCAAAAGTCGCAGTGGTGCACCAGCAAGGTCCTTGGAGCACACCCGTTTCCCGCTCCACTTCGTTGGCGCACTGGTTGGATTGGCCGCACAGGGGGCATAGGCGCGGGTCGACGGCGGTTCGATCTGGGGCGGGGGCTGGCATGTGGGGTGGATGGATCAGGCGTTGCAGATGCAGCAGTTTAGACTGCGGGGGTTTGTTCCTCTGTACCGTTTGCACTTGCACTCCACGTCATCCATTTTTGCTGCTCCTCCAAAAGTTCGGCTCCTGCTGATGTTGGCCTGTGCGCTGCACTTTACGCTCGGTGCAAGCCTGGGGTTGTCGGTGGACGAGGCGCATTACGCGCTGTATGCCGCCCACCCCGACTGGAGCTATTTTGACCATCCGCCGCTGGTGGGGTGGTCGCAGTGGCCGCTCGTCGTGCTGAACGCGCCCACCTGGTTGCTGCGGCTGATTCCGGAGCTGTTGTGGCTTAGCACCGCCGTGTTGGTGCATGCAGTGGCCGAGCGCCTGGCCACCAACCGCAATGGGCAGGCCGGTTTTTGGGCCGTGCTGACCCTGTCACTGGCACCACTGCTGCATATCTTGGGCATAGGCCTGTTGCCCGACACGCTGCTGGTGTTCTGGACGGTGCTGATCCTGTGGCTGACCTTGAACCTGATGGATGCCCAGACGGTGCAGCGCCCCGGACCGTGGCTCGCAATGGGGGTGGCGCTGGGTCTGGCGGGTTTGAGTAAATACACAGCCATTCTGGAGGTGCCCGCTGTGGCGGTGTGCCTGCTGGCAGCGCACGGCTGGCGGGTGCTGGGCAACCGCTGGCTGTGGATGGCCTTGGCCGTTGCGCTGGTGCTGGTCATGCCGGTGGCGTACTGGAACCACGCCAATCACTGGATTTCATTCACCTACCAGGCCAAGCACGGCGCGGGTGGCGGCTGGCAGGCAACGCAGGTGCTGCAGTTTTTGGTGTTGCAATTGCTGGTGTTCGGGCCCCTGTTGCTGTGGGGCCTGGCGGGTGCACACCACAGTGCAGCAGTCGGCGCGCGGGCTATTGTTTTGTTCTTTGTCGTGCCGTTTGCGGTACTGGCAGTGCTGTCGGGTGGTGGAACGAGTCTGCCGCACTGGACCGCGCCCGCCTGGGTTGCCCTGGCGCCATTTGCAGGGATTGGGCTGGCCCGCGCCTGGAGCGGGGGGCGTCGCTGGGCAATTGGCTTGATTGCGGTGGCGCAAGGTTTGCTGTGTGTGATTGCGCTGGGGTTGATGCTCACGGGGGGCTATCCACTGATGACCAATGCGAGTGGCCAAGGCAATGGCACTGCACCTTCCAACCCGTTTGCCGACCTGCATGGCTGGGCGCAGGCCGGTGCCCAAGCGCGCGCGCTGGCCGCGCAACAGGGACTGACCAGCGTGTCGGTGCAGAACTGGACCTTGGCCAGCCGCCTGGGCTGGTATGCAAGGCCGCTGCCGGTGCATGTGCTGGAAGACCGGTTTGATCAGTTTGATCTGTGGGCGGGTGACCTGCCAGCGGGTGCCAGCACCCTGTTGGTGGATTGGTCCCAATTGGGCTACACCGTGCCGCTGGGTGAGCATGGTTTTGCCGAGTGCAAGCTTTTGGAATCGCAGGACGTGTTGCGTCTGGGCCGTGTCAATTCCAGCTTCCGGTTTTACGCCTGCCATGGCTGGTCCGGGCTGCCACAACCGCGTTTGGCGGGAGCTCCGTGATGCCGGTAGCACCCATTTCCTTGCGCTGGTGGCTGTTGCCGCTGGTGTTGTTCGCCGCCAGCGCGCCACTGTGGCTACACCGCTTCGAGCCCGCTACTTTTGTCTACCTCAACGCCCTGTGTGCCGGCGTTGCTGCACCGGTGTGGACCGGGCTGTCGCTGTTGGGCAATGCCTGGGGCGTTTTGGGGGTGACTGCGCCGCTGCTGGTGCTGGCGCCCCGGTTGATGTGGGCCTGGTTGTGCGCCGCGCCATTTGCCATTGTGTTTGCCCGGGTGGGCAAGGGGCTGATCGTCAGCCCGCGTCCGGCTGCCGAGGTGGACAACGCCCAGATGCGCATCGTAGGCGAGGCGCTGCACAACGTCTCTATGCCATCGGGCCACACGCTGACCGCGTTTGCGGTGGCATCGGCCATTTACTTCGCGCTGCCCCTAACGGGCCGCACGCGGCATGTGTGGCTGTTTGCGCTGGCAGCCGCTGCGGGCTTGTCCCGCATTGCCGTGGGTGCACACTGGCCGGGGGATGTGGCCGTGGGTGCGAGCCTGGGGCTGCTGGCGGGCATGCTGGGCGTGCAACTGCTGGCGCGCATGGATGTGAAGCATCTGCAGCCGACCGCCTGGAGTTTGCGGCTGGTGGCCCTACTATTGGGTGTGACCGCGTTCACGCTGTGGACGGAAGCGCAGGACTTTGATGAGAACCAGCCGGTGCAATACTTGCTGGCCGTATTGGTCGTGGTTTCGCTTGGGTTCTTTGGGAAACAGAATCTGGCTAGCAAACGATAGCGCTATTACTCTGATAGCTGTTTGTGCTTATTCCACGAGGGTTTAGGTCAGATTCAGCTATCAAAGTTGTGGCAGATACTTATCCAGCAGTTCCTGCACCGCATCCGCTTGCAACACATCCCTGCGGCGCTTGAGGGCTTCGCGGTCAGATTGGTTGGCCATCCATCGCTTGAACGCCACAAACGTGGCCGGGTGCACCGTGTTCATGCGAGCCATGGAGCCATTCGTTGCTACGATGACGGCGGAAAAGCCGGGCGAGTCCAGCAGTACGTTGGCGCGACGCGCTTGAACAACCCAAAAATCATCGTCGTCGTCGCTAAGTTTGATGGGGTGCGGGTCGTCGCCTGCACGCTCGCGGCGAATGATGTCCACCTCAAAGCCATCTTTATTGACGGCGGTGTATTTCTGGCTTTTGCGGATGCGGAATGTGCTGTCTACCTTCTTCAGCACGCCCAGCATGGAACTGTCTAACTTGGCAAGTTGGGTTGAGAAGAGGATGCGTTTTCGTGTGTCCCACAGCAGGTCCATATCGCGCGTGGCCAGCGTGTCCGACTCCACCCGCACGCCGGCGATGGCCTCGTAGGCGTACAGCGCATGGGTGCCGACCACGCGGAAGTGCGGGCTTAGTTGGGTGCTGGCCAGACGGTTCAAAAGTGCCACCACCAATGGGTCCACCCGGCCCACGCGCAGGGCGCGGTTCAGGCGTTGGTGTTGCTCCAGCGCGGTCTTGAGACCGGACTGGCGCTCTGTACTTTCGCGTTTGCGCCGGCTGAAGCGTTCAAAAATTGCCTCGTTCTCAGGTGTGCGTGATCCCAGGCTGGTTTCTGCTCCAGCGGGTGTGGTGCGCACCAGGTATTTGGACTCAGGTGATGATGCTGGACCTGCATGCCAGTACATGCCGCCGCGCACTTGGGCTGCCTCTTCATGGGCTTCTTCCAAGGCCTCAAACGTAGCAATAGCATCGATGTACTGGCGGGCGACGGCGGCGCTAATTTCCTGCATTTCGGTATATTAATCAATATTTAACATACTTACCGTAAAACATTACAAATCAATAACTTGTATAAAATTTGTTTCGTCTATTTTCGTAAAGAGCTCATGCGTCACATCGATATTGTGTGCAATAGGCTGGTATCCAGAATGATTTGTAGCGTGCGGCAAACCTATAGCCCGCGTGCCCAGTCCGGGCGCAGGCGCGCAGACTGTGGGCTTTCGATGGCGTGGCGCACTTCTCTCAGCAACCGGTCTTTCTCTGCGCCCAGCGTGCCTTTGAGCACCAGCCAGTTGGAGGCATGGTCGCTGCGAAACACCGTGCGTTTGAGCTCCAGCCCTTGCAGCAATTGCTCCACCTCGGCGAACAGCGCCGCCTGGCTCAGTGGTTCCCATTGTGGGAAACCAGCCCTGAATCGCTCCTCACCCTGTGGAAAACTCACTACCAGTGTGGCCAGAAACTCGGGCTGGGTCTGGTTGGCCAGGCGGGCCGAGTTGGCCGCGTGCTGTTGGGTCAACACCGTGCCTCCCAAACCATTGAGCAGCATGACCGACCGTGTGATGCCCGCTTCGCCCAACTTGTCCAGCGCCTCTCGTGTGGACTCAAAGGTTTCGCCCTTGTTCACGGCCTGCAACACCGCGTCATCGCCCGATTCCGCGCCCACATAGGCCAGTGACAGTCCGGCCGAACGCAGCTCGCGCAGGTCATCGACCGACTTGTTGCGCACATTGCGCGGTAGGCAATAACTGGAGATGCGCCGTACCGCAGGCATGTGGGTTTGTATGGCCGTCAGAATGGTCATCAGCCGCCGCGTGGACAGGGCAAAGGCGTCCCCGTCACCCAAAAAAACGCGCTGGATCTGGTCAGGGTATTCGGCGGCGCACCGGGCAATGGAGTCCAGCGCTTCCTGCTCGTCACGCACCGCAAATTTCTTTTGCGGCGCGGTGTACATCTCGCAATAGGTGCACTGGTTCCAGGAGCAGCCGTTGGTGACTGGCAGGATGAGCGATTGCGCCTCGCTGGGCGGGCGGAACACCGGGTTGATGTAGCGAATGGGTAGGGTGTCGTACATGGGTCAATTCTGCTTTTTCTGCGCCAGCCGCAAGGCCAGTTCACTCAATGCGGTGTAGGCCGCGCCGGTCGGGGCGTCCCAAGCAGCAACTGCGGTGCCCTGGCGCGCGATGGCAGCCGTGTCACCCCGTGCGGCAGGGCCAGTGAGTGCGGACTTGGGCCCCAGCGCGGTGATATTGGCCACGGCATTGCGCAACAAAGATTCGCGCAAGTGCGTGATGAGTTCAGTTGGCATGCCGGTTGCGTACCACAGATCTTCGGCGGTGGACTGCAGCACCGGCAGAAAGTTGGTGGCGAATACTGCCGCTGCGTGGTAGAGCAATTTGTCACAACTGGCGATGTCAAAGCAGCGCGCGCCAATGGCGGTGAGGGCCGGGCGCAGGGTATCGCGGGCAACCGCGTCGCCCTCCAGCGCGCAGGGGGTGCCGGGGAACTGTTGCAGGGCTGCGTGCACCGAGGCAAAGCTCAGAATGCAGTGTGCGCTGGCCGTTCGCCAGCCCAAAGCGGCCAGGGGCGCCAGCAGGTCTGCGCTGTGCGCGCCGCTGCAATGGAAGACGATGGGTGCTGCGCCGGTGACGCTGCTTTCGGAAAAAAACCGCTCCGCCAGGGATTGGGCGCAACCGGCAATCTGCGCATCTGGTACCGCCAGCATCCATACGTCGGCATTGCGCATGTCCTGCAATGACCCCACCGGGTTGCCTGCCCCTATGACAGCACACGCCGTTTGCGCGCTGGCCATCGACGTGGTCAGTACATCCTGAACGGCAAAGGTGCCGTGGCGCTGCCAGAGCCTAGCAAGCGTCTGGGCGACGCGCCCGGCGCCGATCAGGTTCAGTGTGGGCAGGCTAGACAACCAGCGGCTCCTCCTGCATCGCCTCCACCTGCTCCTCCAGCATTTGCACCTGGCCTTGCCAGTAGTCGCTGGAGCCAAACCACGGGAAGTTGACCGGGAAGGTGGGGTCGTCCCAGCGGCGGGCCAGCCAGGCGCTGTAGTGGATCAGGCGCAGGGTGCGCAGCGGTTCGATCAGCGCCAGTTCGCTGCGGTCAAAGTCGCGGAACTGCTCGTAGCCGTCCACCAGCATGCCGAGCTGGCGGGTGCGCTGGCTGCGGTCGCCGCTGAGCAGCATCCACAGGTCTTGCACGGCGGGGCCGGATCGTGCATCGTCCAGGTCCACAAAGTGCGGGCCGGGTCCGGCGGCCAGGGCGGCATCCGCGGGTGTCCACAAAATGTTGCCGGGATGGCAGTCGCCGTGCAGGCGCAGAATGCGGATGCCCGACAATTCAGAGTCTTTTGTGCCGCTAGCCCTTGTCAATGCTGCGTAACCAGCTACCAAATCAATAGCATTCGTGCAAACCCTTGTCCATGCGGACTGCACATCCAGCGGCACCTTGTCGTGCTCCAGCAGCCATTGCATGGACTCCACGCCAAAGCTCTGCACATCCAGGCGCGGGCGGCTGGCAAATGGCTTGCTGGCACCCACCGTGTGGATGCGCGCCAGAAAACGGCCAATCCACTCCAGCACTTCGCCATCGTCCAGTTCGGGCGGTCGGCCGCCCCGGCGCGGGCTGACGCTGAAGGTGAAGCCGCCAAAGTGGTGAAGCGTGGAGGGCGGCCCGGCGGCGACTTGGTCTTGCAGTTTCAGCGGCCCAATGGCTGGAATTTCGGCCGCCATCAGCTCGGCGGCAAAGTCGTGCTCTTCCTGTATTTGCGCATCGCTCCAGCGCTCTGGCCGGTAAAACTTGGCAACCACGGCGCTGCCGTCTTCCAGTTGAACTTGGTAGACGCGGTTCTCATACGAAGACAAGGCGGTCAGGCGGCCGTCGCCGCGCAGGCCCACGCTGTCCAGCGCGTCCAGTACGGCGTCGGGGGTGAGCGACTCAAAGGCGTGGGCCATTCAGTCCTTTTTCTTCTGGTTGCCAGGAGTGAACAACAGGGACACCCCCACCGCGATCAAAATCACCGGCCACCAAGTCTTGAGCAGTTCAGCCAGGCTGATGTTGATGAGGCCCAGATTGGTCAGCAGGAAAAATACACCAAACGCTATCAGCACGATGGCTGCCACATTGCCCTTCATGGTGGACCCTTCTGTCGAAAATGTTGGAAGGGGGCATTGTCGCAAGGATTGCGTTGTCAGGATTCCAGCGGGGATTGCCCCGCATCCGTTCTTTAGCTGCTGGCCATAGAGCGGTTTATGCCGCGATTGCCCCGCATCTCAACAGCAGGCGCTATTTCCTGCAAAATGGCCCGCTGCACTAAGTTCAAGAGTGATTTCAGGAGATTCAAAAGGATGCTTGGCGCGCTTTCCATTCAATTGGGCTTATATGCCGTAGCCTGGGTCTTGATGGGCGTTGCATTTCGCCTTGCGCGCCAGGCGGTAGTGTCATGGTCATTGGCTTGGGCCTTGCTGAGCCTGGTCACTTTCTGGCTATCCCACCCGGAACTGGCCGCCCTGCCCGGCACGCCGGAAGCCGTTAATCTCGTGGTGGTGTCTGCGTTTGCACTGTTGCTGTGGGGTACCGTCAAAGTCACGCAGATGCCCATCTCATCGCTGGCGCTGTGGACGCCTTTGGCGGGTGCGGTACTGATTGATGTGCTGCGACTGGTCTGGATCCAAGAGACCGCCATGCTGCGCTGGGTTTTGTTTGCCGCGTGTCTTGCGATGCAGATGTACCACATTGCGGCACGGCTCGCGGGGTCACTGAAAAAGATCGGCTTTGCACGACTCGCCGTGTTGGCTTGGTCGCCGCCATTGTTGGTGGCGCTGTTTTTCGTGCTGCGCGCCATTTTGCTGGCGATGCGCCCGGTTGAAGCAGGTACCGCGTTCACTGGAGCGACACAATCGGATCAAACGGGCGTTGCGATGTTTTTTGTCGCACTCGGCGCCTTCAACTTTGCAAAGGCCAGCTTTGTGATCGGCCTGATGGCACAGCGCATGCGCGAGCTCTCGCACACCGATCAATTGACCAAACTCGCCAACCGCCGATCTCTGATGCATGAACTGGAGCGCGAAGACGCGCGGTACCGACGTACAGGACGCGCATTTACCTTGGTAATCTTGGATGTGGACCACTTCAAAAAGGTCAATGACCAGTATGGGCATTTGGTGGGAGATCAAGTGTTGCGCGCAGTTTCGTCTCAAATGATTCGCGAGATCCGGTCCAGTGACCTGCTGGCGCGCTACGGTGGCGAGGAGTTCCTGCTGCTCATGCCGGAAACAGGGGTTGAGGCGGCACAGCAAATGGCCGAGCGCATCCGCACGCATATCATGGCCACGCCGGTGCACACCGACCAAGGGGACATCCAAATCACGATCAGCGGCGGAGTTGCGGAGGCCCTCGATCCCCATGCCAACTTTGATTCGGTTATCAGCCGGGCCGACGATGCGCTCTACCGGGCCAAGCGGGAGGGGCGCAATCGAATCGTCGTGGCGGGGCCAGTGGCGTCGACCGAACTGAATGTGAGTCATGGGTAGTCCGAGTCAGGTGACTCCACTGCTGGCTTTGAATCTCTAAAACGGAACATCGTTGTCGGCGTAAGGTTTGCGCACTCTGACGGTTTCTGAGCCGGAGTCCGAGTAGCCACCTGCCTGGGGTACGGAGTCGTTGGCACTGGCAGCTTCGCCTTCAGATGAGTCGTCCCCCAGCAAACCGAACGGCAGTGACTGCTTGACCAGAATGATGGTGCAGGGTGCATCCATGGCAACCTTGATGGGCACGGTGGCCACAAAGCGCTGGGTTTTCAGGCCGTGGGTGGCGGCACCCATCACGATCACGCTCACGTTGTTGCCACGCGCATAGTCCAGCAGACCTTGCGCCACATCGCTGGTCTCCAGTACATGGAATGAGGTCTGGTGGCCCGGGTGGTCCAGCGGTTGTGCCCACTGGCGCAGCATGGTCAGGTAGCGTCGGTGCACATTGGTTTCACTCTTAGATTCGTCGGAGGAGCTGGTCAAGCCCGATGAGATCACGGTCACACAGGCCAGGCGTGCGCCGGGGCGGGTGCCCAGGGAGCGTGCGACGGCTTGGCGCAACGAATACAGGGTGGCATCCGTTACATCGACATGCGGTACCGCCACCATCACGATGGGTACTTCGTCAATTTGCTGTGAAGCCATTGGGCTGGGCTTGTAATGCATGCCCGCTGCCTTCAGCCAGCGTTTGAAGTGGGTACAGAACTTTGTGCCGGTGACGTTGTTGCCACGCTCGGTGACGGTAACCTGCTCCGGGTGGGAAAGGTCAAACGCAAGGTGCGCGGCTGACGGATAGCGGTGCGCTGCTTCCGGCTCCAGGCAGCGCATCACCACCTCCTGCAGCCAGGCGGGCAGTTCGGGCTTGGTCTTGCGTGGCGGAATCGGGTCCACCCAGAGGCGCTGGCGCAGGCCGGCAGCGGTTTGCGGTGCGCCAAACGGCAGGTGACCGGTGCACAGCTGGTACAGCATCACGCCCACAGCAAAGATGTCGCTGCGCGGGTCACCGCGCACACCCACCACTTGCTCGGGTGCAATCCATGCGGGCGAGCCCACGGCTTTGCGCAATTGCTCTGCCAGCAGATCGGGGTAGTGCGCATGGCACGACAGACCAAAGTCCAGCAGCAAAGCAGTGCCATCACCCCGAAACAGCACGTTGGCGGGTTTCAAGTCCAGGTGCACCGTGTTTTGCTGATGCAGGGCGTGCAGGGCGCGGGCCATGGATGTGCCCAGCCAGACAATCTGCTCAACGCTGGGTTTTGCGTCGGCATCCAGCCAATGCTCCAGCGTTTCGCCGGTGACATATTCCATGACCAGGTAGGGCACGCGGTCCAGATCGCCGGCTGCGACAAAGCGCGGCACATGGCGGCCTTGTAGCACCTGCATGATCTGGCATTCGATCTCGAAGCTGACGATGTTTTCCGCACCGTCTCCCGCAGTCATGCGCGGAATCTTCATGGCCATGGCAAAGCCGGGGTCACGCTGGCCGTCGGAGTAGTGCACACGGTAGATGTGGGCCATGCCGCCAGAGTGGATGCATTCTTCGATGGTGAAGCCGTCGAGCTCGGCTCCGGGGTCCAGCAATTTCATCGTCCGCTCTCCAGGCGATCAGCAAAGAATTCGGGCAAACCGGCGCGGCGAATGGCGCTGGCCGCAGCAAAGGTGTCATAGGCTACGCGGTGAAACGTCAGCTGCGAGCGGTCGGTGTCAAAGAGGCAGTACATGGCCTGCGTGTTGCCGTCACGCGGTTGCCCCACCGAACCGACCGTGCCCAGCCACTGGCGGTGCTTGGGTACCGGTACTGCGATGCCCGGCTGTGGGGTGAAGGCCATAAGACCATCACCTGCGCCACGGTAGTACAGGGTTTGCATGTGCACATGGCCGCCAAAAACGTAGCGCACGTCCGGCCACTCGGTGGCGGCATCCAGGCTCGCCTTGGCTGCACGCTGGTCGTACACGTAGCGCCACAGGTGGGGCTCGTTCAGGCTGGCATGCACAAAGAGGGTGTTGTCGAGCTGAAGCGTCAGCGGCAGTGCATCGATCCAGGCGCGTTGTTCTGCGCTGAGCTGGCTGTGAGTCCATGCGGCGGTCGAGTCGCCCACCGTTTTGATCTCGCCGGGTGGGGCTACCGCCATGGCGTCATGGTTGCCTTGCAGCACCATCGCCCCTTCTTCGGTGAGTAGCTGGATGCGATCCACCACGGGGCAGGGGTCGGCGCCGTAGCCCACCATATCTCCCAGAAAAACGAAGCGCTGCGCTTTTTGCGCACGGGCATGGGCCAGGCAGGCGTCCAGTGCCTGAATATTGGCGTGGATGTCGGACAGTAGGGCAAGTCGCAAGGGGGTCTCCTGTTGTTTTTATGGGGGCCGCCCTCCATCATGCCGCATCTGTCTGACGGCAACTTTGCAACGAAGGAATTCGCCGCCGGGCCGCCCCAAGGCGAATGAGCCCCCTTGGGGGGGGCAGCGACCCGCGCAGCGGTAAAGCGTGAGGGACTAAAGCGACAAAATGTGCCCCAACCGCGGGTCGCCTTTGCCGCCCAGCACCTGCTGGTAGGCCTGCTGCACTGCAGCAGGTCCGCTGTGATGCTCCACCTTAAGCCAGGGAGCCTGTGGGTTGGACACGGTGCCAACAAAGGCTTGCCAGGATTGCACCAGGCGCTGGCCCAGGGCCTGAGGCCCCCACTCGGCGCTGCGCTTCTTGATTTGTGCCGGTGCAAAGAACAAGGTGGCTTTGGGACCGGGAATGTCTTTGCCGCCACCCATGTCGCTCACGTGGGTGGCACCAATGGAGCTGCTGAACTTCAGGCCCCTGCAATGCGTGTGCACGGCCTTGCGAAATGCGGCGTTGCCGGCAAAGTCCACGTAGATGCAAGGCGCGTTTGGCGCAATCTGGTCGAGCTGGTCGTAGGTCAACACCCGGTGGTAGCAACCCAGGCTCTCGCAAAACGCCACATTGCCGGGCGAGGTCAGCCCCACCACTTCAATACCCTTGCGCTGCGCCAGCTGGAACGCGGTGCCGTAAGCCGTCTTGCTGGAGGCGCTGGACAACAGCATCAGACCGGGTTGAGCCGGGTCGCTGGTTGCGCCAAAGAAATCGTTGTCGTCCAGGAAGTCGTCAATCAGCCAGGAGGTGATGAACAGTGGGCGCAACAGGGCCTCCACGTCTTCCGATTCGGCGGTGTAGAACGGGTCGACTGCACAGCGCGTGTACTGGTTGTAGACGCTGTGCAATTGGGCGCGGTGGGGTGCGGCGTCGAAGAATGCACCGGCTGATACTTTGACGGGCGTCAAGTCCACTGCGTTGGCCATCGGAAAGTAGCCATACAGGCGCTCGCCCACCGCCACCTCCGGGTGGCGGGATTCCTGCACCGAGCCAAAGCCCCATACCGGAATGCGGCCCCAGGCGAAGCCGTCGCCCACATCGCCCACGGGGTAAAACTGCCAGTACTGCATGGCGTCTCCCATGGCCGCATAGGTGATGTTGTTGGAGGTCAGCGCAAAGCGGTTGATGGTCACGCGCACCTGGCCATCGGGCAATGGCGTGGGTGCAACTGTGTGCAATCGGGTCGTGGCGAGCTGGTCTTTGCGCACCAACAGGTCGGTGATGGGTGTCTGGGTGGAGGTTGCAGTGTTCATGCGCGCACCTTAATGCAAAGCACAGCCGGCATCAACCAGGCCGGGCCGCGTGCGTGACAGGCAGGGCGGCCCTACATCTGCTTGAACAGGTGGGAGAACGGCCGACTCACCGCCAGGTTTTCAGGTCGGCCCTTGATCTTGACCGAGGCCTGGCCGCGAAAATCCCGCGTCACGCTCTCTATGGCTTTGGCGTTGACGATGGTGGAGCGGTGGATCTGCCAGAAGGCGTTTTCGTCCAGCCCGTCCACAATCTCCTTGATGGGCGTGCGGATCAGTGCATCCATGTCTCTGGTGGCTACCAGGGTGTACTTTTCATCCGACTGGAAAAACAGCACATCGTCGATGGCAATCAGGCGCAGCTGGTTGCCCACGCTGGCCTTGATCCACTGTAGGCGTTCTGCCGCCGGGCGCAGGCGTGCCGACAGTTGTGCCACGAGCGCATCCAGGTCCTGCGCGGGGGTGGGAACGGTGGCCAGCCGCTCCTGGAGCCGGTCCACCGTGGTCTGCAGCCGCTCGTCGGAATAAGGCTTGAGAACATAGTCCACTGCGTTGGCCTCGAAGGCCTGCACGGCGTAGTGGTCAAAGGCCGTGACGAAGACGATATGGGTGCGCATGGCACCGTTGGCAGCCAGGCTGCGGGCCACGTCGATGCCGGTCATCTCCGGCATCTGGATATCGAGAAACGCCAGGTTGGGGCGGTGCGTTTCAATCGCCTCCAGTGCAGCCTCGCCGTCGCTCACATCGGCCACGATGGTCAAGGCGGGCCACAGCTTGGCGAGCTTGGCCTTGAGCTGGGCCCGCAAAATGGGTTCGTCTTCGGCGATGACGGCGGTGATGGGCATGGCGCGATTGTGCTACGGACGCCTGCGGTTTTTCACCACCCACCAGATCGCCAACCCGATCAGGACTGCAGGCGCCAGTGCGGGCAGTAAACCAATCACCATGGCCGCCACGGCAAACACCAGCACGGCCGCCAGTACAAAGCCCAGACCGTAGAGAACGCCAACCAGAATCGCCACGACCAGTGCGGCCGCGCCAAACCCGATCAGCAACCCCACGGAGCCCACGGCCAGACCTTCAATGCCATCTAGCTGCAATTCGCCCATCTGCACCGGCACCCAGCCGGTCAACAGCGCGGCAAAGCCCAGCAACAGCAGTCCTGCCAGCACCACCATTAACACCATGAAGGTACGAGCCAGCATGCGCGCCCACAGGCCGTGTGTTTTGCTGGTGGCCGTCAACACGCGGCGCCAGCCTTGGGCAGCGGGCGAGGCGGGGATGGCCTGTGCGCGTGCCGACGGCTCGCTGTGGCCGGGTTGGGATGCCTGGTACGCTGCGGATGACTGCAGCGGCACCTCGATACTGGCGACCACGCCCTTGGGGTCATTGGAGGTCAG
>DAOQRI010000012.1:0-16865 GCA_035355475.1 Rhodoferax sp.
AGGCGCGCCGACACGCCGAAGTTCAGCGGTACGCCACCCACCAGGAATCCGGGTTGCAGGCCTGCGTATTCCAGAATCCAGGTCAGCATCGCCGTCGTGGTGGTTTTGCCGTGGGTGCCGGCCACAGCCAGTACATGACGGTCTTGCAGCACGTGTTCGGCCAGCCACTGCGGACCGCTGGTGTACGGCAAGCCGGCGTCCAGAATCGCCTCCATCAACGGAAACTTCGGGCTGCCATCGGGTTTGCGCGAGCGGCTGACCACGTTACCCACCACGAAGACGTCGGGTTTGAGCGCCAGTTGGTCAGCTCCAAAGCCTTCAATCAGGTCAATGCCCAGCGCGCGCAACTGGTCGCTCATCGGCGGGTAAACGCCGCTGTCGCAGCCGGTGACCCGGTGTCCGGCCTCGCGGGCCAATGCTGCCAGCCCGCCCATGAAGGTGCCGCAGATGCCAAGAATGTGAATGTGCATGGCCCCATTTTACGGAGCATGCTTCAGCAGCCGTCGGAAAGCTGCGCAGGTGCACAATGGCGCGATGGATACGCAAAAGCAGGAAATTGCCGCTGTCGCCGCCCGCATGGTGGTGGAGGAAGGACTGGAATTCGGCGCGGCAAAACGCCGTGCCGTGAAGCAAATGGCCTTGTCACCACGCACTGCCTTGCCGGACAACGACGAGCTTGAAGCTGCCGTGGAAGATTACATCGCCATCTTTTGTGCGGACACGCAACCCGCCGAACTAAAGGCTTTGCGCGAATTGGCAATCGAGTGGATGCAGCGACTGGAGCGGTTTCGACCGCATTTGTCTGGCGCCGTCTGGCATGGCACTGCCACGCGAAATTCGGACATATATCTGCAGTTGTTCTGCGATGACTCCAAATCCGCCGAAATTGCGTTGATTGATATGAAAGTTGCCTATGAGCCGCGCACCGTCCTCGGGTTTCATGGGGACGCCGTGGACGCGTTGAGCGTGCATGTTTTCAGCAAAGCTCTGCAGGAGTATGTGGGACTGCACCTATTGATTTACGATTTCGATGACCTGCGGGGAGCCCTTCGGTCTGATTCCCGCGGCCGTTCGCCCCGTGGGGACATCGCCGCTTTGCAGTCCTTGCTGCATGATGTGAACCCATGACTAAACTGGAAACTGAACCCACCCGCCCGAACCACCACCCTGACGGTGCGCCGCCCGCTGCGGCCAACCGCCGCTGGCTTTTGGGCGCAACCGCTGCGTCTGCTGCAGTTTTGGGCGCTGGTTTTGCCTGGTGGCAGTTGCCCTCGCCACACGGACCAGCGGCCACACCACCGGTAGACGGTTTTTGGTCCATGCAATGGGACATGCCCCAGGGCGGCCGCGTGGCCATGGAGGCGTTTCGCGGCCGTCCTCTGCTGGTCAACTTCTGGGCGACATGGTGTGCACCCTGTGTTGAAGAATTGCCTCTAATCAACGACTTTTATCGCCAAAACAAAGCGAATGGCTGGCAAGTTCTGGCATTGGCTGTGGATCGGTTGGCATCAGTACAGTCCTTCCTGCGGAAAATGCCCTTGGATTTTCCGGTCGGCATGGCCGGGGCTTCTGGCACAGAGTTAGGGCGTGGACTGGGCAATCTGGCGGGCGGCTTGCCGTTTTCAGTGGTTGTGAGCGCTGATGGAATGGTGGTTCAGCGAAAATTGGGGCGATTGACCCCGGATGATTTGGCCGCCTGGCTTCGACTAAAATAGGTTTCAGTTAGGGAAGCACGAAGGAATTCTGCGCACAAATTGAATATATGAAATTGAAATTTGCGCGAATTTATCGATAAATACGGTGGCGATATAAATAATTATCGACAAATGACAGTTTTTTTACTGTAAATTCGCCCCCATTGCATTACAGCCGTTGGAGACACTATGGATTTACGCAAACTCAAAACCCTGATCGATCTGGTCTCTGATTCCAATGTTTCGGAACTCGAAATCACCGAAGCCGAAGGCAAGGTTCGCATCGTCAAGGGCGGCGGTGCCATGGTACACAGTTATGCACCGGCCCCCGTGTATGCAGCACCGCAAGCTGCGCCTGTAGGAGCAGCGCCTGTCGCCGTTGCTACCGCGCCAGTTGAAGCGGTGGAAGCTGGCCACACCGTTAAGTCTCCGATGGTGGGCACGTTCTACCGATCGTCCTCCCCTGGTGCCAAGGCGTTTGTTGAGATTGGCTCGGTAGTCAAGGAAGGCGAGACGATTTGCATCATTGAGGCCATGAAGATCCTCAACGAGATCGAGGCGGACAAGGCGGGCACGATTTCCCGGATCTTGTGCGACAACGGGCAAGCGGTGGAATACGGTCAACCGTTGTTCATTATTGAATAGGCCGCCGCAGACAATCCCATGTTCAAAAAAATCCTGATCGCCAACCGAGGCGAGATCGCGTTGAGAATCCAGCGAGCCTGCCGCGAGTTGGGCGTTAAAGCGGTCATGGTGTATTCAGAGGCTGATCGCGACGCCAAATACGTACGGTTGGCTGACGAGGCGGTTTGCATTGGGCCGGCGCCCTCGGCCCAAAGCTACCTCAATGTGCCTGCGATCATTTCTGCGGCTGAAGTGACGGATGCCGAAGCGATCCACCCGGGCTATGGTTTCTTGAGTGAAAACGCGGATTTTGCCGAGCGGGTGGAAAAAAGCGGCTTCCAGTTCATTGGCCCGACGCCCGACTCCATTCGCATCATGGGCGACAAGGTGTCGGCCAAGCAGGCCATGATTCGCGCGGGCGTGCCCTGCGTGCCGGGGTCTGAGGGGGAGTTGCCGGATGATCCGGCGCTGATTCGCCGCATGGCCAAGGCGGTGGGTTACCCGGTGATCATCAAGGCTGCCGGTGGTGGTGGTGGGCGCGGTATGCGCGTGGTCCACACTGAGGCGGCGCTGATCAATGCGGTGGCCATGACCAAAGCCGAGGCGGGTGCAGCGTTTGGCAACCCTGCGGTGTACATGGAGAAATTTCTCCAGAACCCCCGCCACATCGAAATTCAAATTTTGGCCGACAAGCATCGCAATGCGGTCTATCTGGGCGAGCGTGACTGCTCCATGCAACGGCGCCACCAGAAAATTCTGGAAGAAGCGCCCGCACCCGGCATCAACCGCAAGTTGATTGAGCGTATCGGCGAGCGCTGCGTGGCAGCTTGCAAGAAGATTGGTTACCGGGGCGCTGGAACCTTCGAGTTCCTCTATGAAGATGGCGAGTTTTACTTCATCGAGATGAATACCAGGGTGCAGGTTGAGCACCCTGTGACCGAACTGATCACAGGCGTTGATATTGTTCGCACCCAGATCATGGTTGCTGCCGGCGAAAAGCTGCCGTTCACGCAGCGCCAGATTGAAATCCGGGGCCACGCCATAGAGTGCCGGGTCAATGCCGAAGACCCTTACAAGTTCACGCCCTCACCCGGGCGGGTGACAACCTGGCACGCACCGGGTGGACCAGGTGTACGCGTGGACTCCCACGTCTATACCAACTACTTTGTCCCACCCAATTACGATTCGATGATTGGCAAAATCATCGTGCACGGCGATACCCGTGAACAGGCGATGGCACGCATGCGCACCGCCCTGGCCGAGACCGTTGTGGAAGGGATCAACACCAACATTCCCTTGCACCGCGAATTGATGGTTGATGCCAAGTTCATGAATGGTGGAACCAATATCCATTACCTTGAGCAGTGGCTGGACGAGCGCAAGCGCTAAGTCATGGCGTTGTTTGAACTCAGCCTGATGTGCCCGGAAGACCGGGTCGAGCAACTCAGTGAAGCGTTGGATGCGCTCGATGCGCTCAGCGTCAGTGTGGAAGACGCCGATGCGCAAACGGATGCCGAGCAGGCCCTGTTTGGGGAGCCCGGTATGCCGGCGCCCAAAGGGGGATGGCAGCGTTCGCGCATCACTGCGTTGTTTGCAGACGAAAGCGTAACGCGCGAGGCGTCGGTATTGCTGCAAGCGCAAGATTTTTTTGCGGGCTGCCAATTGCTTGCCATGGGGGCAGTGCCTGACCAAGATTGGGTTCGTCTGACGCAGTCGCAGTTTGCGCCGGTTGAAATTACGTCCGATTTTTGGATTGTTCCCACATGGCACGAGCCACCGGCAGCGGCCCGTCAGGTGATTCGCCTGGACCCTGGATTGGCTTTCGGTACCGGCACGCACCCTACTACACGCATGTGCTTGCGCTGGATTGCAACCCACGCGGTCGGACCGCGGGTGCTGGACTATGGATGTGGCTCTGGTATTTTGGCCATTGGTGCCGCCAAGTACGGTGCCGTCGATGTGGTTGCTGTCGATATTGATACCGCAGCCGTTGAATCTACCGGGCTGAACGCGGCGGCCAATGGCGTGACTTTGAACACGGGCCTGCCCGATAAGGCGATCGGCTCGTACGACGTTGTGTTGGCAAACATCCTGGCTACACCGCTCAAAGTTTTGGCCCCCTTGTTGTGCGCCCATGTGGCGTCAGGTGGGCGGCTGGTGCTGGCCGGTATTCTGGAGCGCCAGGCGGATGAATTGATTGCTGCCTATGCGCCGCACTGCCGCCTGGCCGTGGCGGACTTGGAAGACGGCTGGATACTGATGACCGCCACTCTATAGTGCGCGCTTTCGGGTCTCTACAATGTTTCGAACATGAGCCTGATTACCAAATGCCCTGCATGCGCCACGATGTTCAAGGTCGTGCCGGATCAGTTGCGTGTGTCGGATGGCTGGGTGCGGTGTGGACAGTGCAACGAGGTATTTGACGCCAACCTCAATTTGCAGGCGGATACTCTCCCCAAGGCAGAACCCGAAGGGTATTCCAATACGCTGGATGCAACTGCAACTGCAACTGCAACTGCAACTGCAACTGCAACTGCGGATCCGCCTGAAATTCAAGATCGGGACCCATTTCTCGTCGTCAATTCGCATGCCTTGCATTTGGAGCCCGAGACTTTTCTGGATGATGCGCCGGGGGCCGATGAGCCTTTAGAAGAAGTTGAGGACCAGAACGTTTTGGCACCCGCCGATGCGTCTGTCTCCAGTGAAAGTGCGGCAGAACATTCATTCCTGCGGCCCACGCCAGTGCCGTCCGTTTGGATGAATCGTTCGGTTCGAATTCTTTTGTCAATGGCCTGTGTGTTGCTGGGCTTAGTGTTGGCGCTACAGATCGTGATACGCGAACGCGACCGGATCGCAGCGCTGCTGCCCGGCACAAAAGAGGCGTTGGTGGCTGTGTGTGAACTTGCCGGCTGTACAGTGGCTCCGATGCGCCAAATCGACGCGGTGATCATTGATAGTTCGTCGTTTACAAAAGTTCGCGCCGATGTCTACCGACTGAGTTTTGCGTTGAAGAATACGGCGCACACCAGCGTTGCGACACCTGCGCTTGAGTTGACTTTGACGGATTTGCAGGATCGACCGGTTGTCCGACGTGTCTTTACGACGCAGGACTTTGGTGTCAAATCGGGGGCGATGGAGGCTGGCGCGGAACTCTCAGTCAACATGCCGCTGAACTTGAAGCTGGACAACCATCGCGAAAAAATCTCCGGGTACAAGCTGCTATCGTTTTACCCATAAAAAAGCCCGGAACCTTGCGGTGCCGGGCTTTGCTAGATCGCAACGCGCCGTTTAAGGCTTGTTGGATGTCGGGAACGGCCATGCAGCCTGCGGGTTCAGAGTGGTCTGAGCAGCAGGAGCGGCGGCGGCCGACGCTGCCTTGGCAGCGGGTGCGTTCGCGGCTTTCTTCGCGGCCGGCTTTTTGGCAGCTTTTTTAGCGACAGGCTTCTTGGCTACGGCGGCCTTCTTGGCAACAGCTGCTTTCTTGGCAGGAGCCTTTTTGGCGGCAGCTTTTTTAGCCGGAGCAGCTTTCTTTGCCGCTACTTTTTTCGCTGGCGCTGCCTTTTTGGCAGGCGCCGCTTTCTTGGCTGCTACCTTTTTGGCAGGAGCTGCTTTTTTAGCCGGAGCGGCTTTCTTTGCAGCTACTTTCTTGGCTGGAGCAGCCTTCTTCGCGGGGGCTGCTTTCTTAGCAGCTACTTTTTTCGCTGGTGCAGCCTTTTTTGCTGGTGCAGCTTTCTTTGCGGGAGCGGCCTTTTTTGCGACCGGTTTTTTTGCAGTTGCCATGATTTTCTCCTTGATCAATTTACAAAGAGCACTTCAAGCCAGTTGGTCGGCACGAAGCGATTCATGTGGTTGGGCTGGTTCCCAGCTACATGAATGGGGTCACACTTATCCGCCGACACCCATACAGGGTGCCAATGGGTCAGTGAAATTTGGGGAAACATAATGGGTGTCAGTCCCAGGACAATGATCCGCCGGACTGGTATTCAATGACGCGTGTCTCGAAGAAGTTCCGCTCTTTCTTCAGGTCGATCATTTCGCTCATCCAGGGGAATGGATTCTCTTCATTGGGAAACAGCGCTTCCAAACCGATCTGTGTTGCGCGACGGTTGGCGATGTAGCGCAGGTAGCCCTTGAACATGGACGCATTCATTCCCAGCACGCCGCGTGGCATCGTGTCTTCAGCGTAGCGATATTCCAGTTCTACGGCCTTCTCGAAAAGGACCTTGATCTCAGCTTTGAATTCTGCTGTCCACAACTGCGGGTTCTCCAGCTTCAATTGATTGATCAGATCAATGCCAAAGTTGCAGTGCATGGATTCGTCGCGCAGGATGTACTGGTACTGTTCGGCCGCTCCTGTCATTTTGTTTTGACGCCCCATCGCCAGAATCTGCGTGAAGCCCACGTAGAAGAACAGGCCTTCCATCAGGCAGGCAAAAACAATCAACGACTTGAGCAAGGTCTGATCGGCCTCGGGCGTTCCGGTGTGGAAGTGCGGGTTCATGATCGCTTCGATGAACGGGATCAGGAACTGGTCTTTGTCGCGGATGGACTGAACTTCGTTGTAAGCGTTGAAGATTTCGCTTTCATCGAGCCCAAGTGATTCGACGATGTACTGGTAGGCGTGCGTATGAATCGCTTCTTCAAACGCCTGGCGCAGTAAAAACTGACGACATTCAGGCGCAGTGATGTGCCGATAGGTCCCCAGCACAATGTTGTTGGCCGCCAGAGAGTCGGCGGTGACAAAAAACCCCAGATTGCGTTTGATGATGCGTCGCTCGTCTTCAGTCAGACCATTGGGGTCTTTCCAGAGTGCGATGTCGCGCGTCATGTTGACTTCCTGCGGCATCCAATGGTTGGCGCAACTTGCCAGATACTTTTCCCACGCCCATTTGTACTTGAACGGGACCAGTTGGTTCACATCGGTCTTGCCGTTGATGATGCGCTTGTCCGCAGCCTTCATGCGAAGCGGAACAGCAGTCTTTGCGGGAGAGTTTTTCGCCCGCTCGACTGTCAGATCGCCTGACGGTGTGAGCGCGAAATTTGATAACGATGAGGGCTTGACTTCTTCGTCCCAGGTCAACATAAATAATTCCAATCTGCGGATTATGGGAGCAGTGAAATGAATTGAAAAGTAATGATGCAATTCACTGCAAATTTGTGTTGTTCAATTGCATCGCATGGTGATGCGCTTGTGTTTCACAATCACTGGCATGACTCACATGTTGGGTCATCAACACTGCAAAATTTGATGTCAGTTGCAGCAACGGTGGCCATCTCCATTTGCATTTGCGCCGCCGCCGCTGCTGCGTCCAAAGCGCTCGATGAACGCATGGAGTTTTTGGCGTCGTTGCCCGATGAGACAGCATTCATCTTGCCCGCAGTCACTGTCGATTTCTCAGCGTGTGTGGCGGACATGGTGCGCAGGTAGTAGGTTGTCTTCAGGCCACGCAACCAAGCAAGTTTGTAGGTCTCATCGAGCTTCTTGCCGGAGGCGCCGGCCATGTAGATGTTGAGCGATTGCGCCTGATCAATCCATTTTTGCCTGCGCGCTGCGGCTTCTACCAGCCACTGGGTTTCCACCTCGAATGCAGTGGCGTACAACTGTTTGATATCCATGGGCACGCGGTCGATGGGTCCTAGCGATCCGTCGAAGTGCTTCAGGTCCATGACCATCACGTCGTCCCACAGTCCCAGTCGTTTCAGGTCCTTCACGAGGTAGCCATTGATCACCGTAAATTCGCCGGACAAATTGGACTTGACCGAGAGGTTGCCGAAGCTGGGTTCGATGGACGCGTCCACACCAATGATGTTGGAGATGGTCGCCGTTGGCGCGATCGCCACGCAATTGGAATTTCGCATGCCGTCGACTGAGATTTTCTTGCGCAATGCTTCCCAGTCCAGCGTAGAGGAGCGGTCTACTTCTACATAGCCGCCACGGGCGCTGGCCAGCAGGTCCAGTGTGTCAAGTGGCAGGACACCCTTGTCCCACAACGACCCGCGGTAACTGGAGTATTTGCCGCGCTCTTTAGCCAGCTCGGTGGAAGCCCAATACGCGTAATAGCTGATGGCTTCCATGGATTCATCGGCAAACTGGACCGCTGTGTCGCTGGCGTAGGGAATGCGTAGCTCGTACAGGCTGTCCTGGAATGCCATGACGCCGAGGCCGACCGGACGGTGGCGCAGGTTGGAGTCACGCGCCTTTTTGACCGCGTAGTAGTTGATGTCGATGACGTTGTCCAGCATGCGCATCGCCGTGGCAATAGTTCGCTTGAGTTTGTCGTGGTCCAGGGAGCCATTCTTCAAATGCTGGCGCAGATTGACGGAACCCAGGTTGCACACCGCGGTTTCGGTGTCCGAAGTGTTGAGTGTGATCTCGGTGCACAGGTTGCTGGAGTGGACAACACCGGCATGCTGCTGCGGTGAGCGCACGTTGCAGGAATCTTTGAACGTGATCCAGGGGTGCCCGGTCTCGAACAGCATGGTGAGCATCTTGCGCCACAGGTCGCTGGCCTGGATGGTGCGCGCTGGTTTGATTTCGCCGCGCGCTGCTTTTTCCTCGTAGCCCACATAGGCCTTCTCGAAGTCGGCGCCAAACAAATCGTGCAGATCGGGCACGTTGTTGGGTGAAAACAGTGTCCAGGTACCTTTCTCCATGACGCGGCGCATGAACAGATCGGGGATCCAGTTGGCCGTGTTCATGTCGTGGGTGCGGCGACGGTCATCTCCGGTGTTTTTACGCAGCTCCAGAAATTCCTCAATATCGAGGTGCCAGGTTTCCAGATACGTGCAAACCGCACCCTTGCGTTTGCCGCCCTGGTTTACCGCAACAGCCGTATCGTTGACGACTTTCAGGAACGGGACCACACCTTGCGATTCACCGTTGGTGCCCTTGATATGCGCCCCCAAGGCCCGCACGCGCGTCCAGTCGTTGCCCAATCCGCCGGCAAACTTGGACAGCAGTGCGTTTTCCTTGATGGACTCGTAGATGCCATCCAGGTCGTCTGGAACCGTGGTCAGGTAGCAACTAGAGAGTTGCGAGCGCCGTGTCCCGCTGTTGAACAACGTGGGTGTGCTGGACATGAAATCAAATCGCGACAGCACTTCATAAAATTCGATGGCGCGGGCTTCGCGGTCGATTTCGTTCAGCGCCAGGCCCATGGCTACGCGCATGAAGAACGCTTGCGGCAATTCGATCCGGGTCTTGCCTTCGTGCAGAAAGTAGCGGTCGTACAGGGTTTGCAGTCCCAAGTAATCAAACTGCATGTCACGTTCTGCCTTTAGCGCGGATCCCAGGCGCGCCAAGTCAAACTGCATCAGGCGCTCATCCAGCAACTCGGCCTGCACACCGCGTTTGATGAAGCCAGGGAAGTAGTCGATATAGGCCCCCGCCATATCACCTGGTGCCACATCCATGCCGAGCACTTCGCGCGAAATGGTATGGAACAGCAAGCGCGCTGTGGCGTAGGTGTAGTCGGGGTCTTTTTCAATTAGGGTTCGGGCTGCGAGGATGGATGCCTTGTAGACCTCGTCCATGGGAACGCCGTCGTACAGGTTGCGCATGGTCTCCGCCAGAATGGGTTCGGCCTTGACGTCACTGCCCAAGTCGGAGCAGGCTTGCTCAATCAGGGATTTAAGGCGACTCAAATCCAGGATGACGCGCTGTCCCGCATCGTTGGCATGTAGAACCGGTGTGGCCGGAGCAACTTCAGCGACCTGTCGCGCACGCTCTTGGGTGCGGCGTTCACGGTACAGGACGTAAGCACGGGCAATTTCGTGGTGCCCGCTGCGCATCAGGCCCAATTCGACATGGTCCTGAACATCTTCTATGTGGAAGGTACCCCCACCCGGACGGGAGCGAACCAGTGCCCGAATGACCTGTTGGGTGAGCACGTCAACCACCTCACGAACGCTGGCCGATGCTGCACCCTGTGTGCCGTGCACTGCCAAAAAGGCCTTCATCATGGCCACGGCAATCTTGTTGGGCTCAAAGGGAACCACCGCTCCGTTGCGGCGGATGATCTGGTAATGCGCCAATAAATTGACAGAGCCACTGTCCGCCACCGTATCCCCGTGAGGCGACAACATGGCTGTGGATATCGGTGTGGTGGAGTTCGAAACAGGCAGCATACATTCCTTGTCTAAATTACTGTTCTTTTGGGATTGGCTGGACTCTGCCATGGCCTTTGGTGGAGACCCTTCGCAGCGCGTCGCGTGAAACTGCGCACACTATATATGGTGTGTGATGTGCATGCAAGCCACTACCCGTAGTGTACCAACGGCATTCAGGCAGGTTCTTGGATGGAGCGAAATGATCGGCGATTGACTGTGCCGTTCTGCTTGGTACATGCGCACGTCGATCGCCATGCACGCACAAGCCTTGTCAGTTGGTGATTGGCCAAATCGGATCCAGTATTGGTGCGGTTTGCAGCAGTAATTGGCTGCCAAAGCCGCGTCAAACAAAGACTTTGATCACGTGCTTTGATTGTCCGGAAACCGCCACATGCGCCGTGCGGCGTGGCGCAGTGATCCTTAGACCGATTTTCTTTTCAGGACACCCTCGGGAAAACACCCGTCTGCAAGTGCCAATTTTTTTTGTAACAGAGTCCAGTCAAACCCCGCTCCGGGGTCTGTCTTGCGGCCTGGGGCGATATGTTCGTGTCCGGCAAGGTGCTGTATGGGGTAGCACTGCATCAACGCAGGTACCAGTGCAGCCAGGGCCGCGTACTGCGCGGGTTCAAAGCTGGCGCCGTCTATGCCTTCGAGTTCGATGCCGATGGAGTAGTCATTGCAGTTGTCGCGTCCACGGTAGTGGGAGGCTCCTGCGTGCCAGGCCCGGTCATCGCAGCTCACAAACTGCCACACCTCGCCCTTGCGCCGGATGTAGAAATGGGCCGAAACCTCCAGGCCCTCTATTTGTTTGAAATATTGGTGGGCTGACCAGTCCAGCTGGTTGGTGAACAAGGCTTGCACTTCATCGCCACCATAGACGCCGGGCGGCAAACTGATGGAATGCAGGACTAGCAGATCCACTTGCGCCGATAGAGGTCGTGGACCAAAATTGGGGGAAGCGCACCGGCGTGCAAAGCGGTACCAGCCATGGTCCCAGGTGTCGGACCCCTTGGCGACGCTGCTACTCATCCCCGGAGTCGTCTTTGGGGACATCGATTTTGAGTCGCGCAATGCGGTAGCGAATTTGTCGAAGCGTTAGTCCAAGCCGACTTGCCGCAGTGGTGCGGTTGAAACCTGTCTCCTGCAGAGTCTTTACCAGAATGACGCGCTCCTGCTGGTCCAGATGGCCTTGCAAGTCAGTCGGCAGTACCGTCTCTTCATCTCGGGTTGCCGTGTGGGGTGGCGCGTCCAGGGGCGCCGGTCGGCTGGGCGTGGCATGGACATCGTCCAGGCGCAGTGCGTCGCCATCGCACAGCGCCACGGCGCGGTGCAACAGATTTTCCAGTTCGCGCACATTCCCAAGCAATGGCAACAGGGACAATTGCTCCAGCGTTCCCGGAGCCATGTCCGGAATGGTGATTTGTGCTTCGTCAGCAATGCGGGACAGCAGCGTCTGGCACAGCGCAGGAAGGTCTTCACGCCGCTCTCGAAGCGGTGGTATCACAATGTCGATCACATTCAGGCGGTAAAACAGGTCTTGGCGGAAGCGCCCCTGCGCCACCTCTGTGGGCAGGTCTTTGTGGGTGGCACTGACGATTCGTACATCGACCGGAACCTCCTGCGTGGAGCCCACGGGCCGCACACAGCGTTCCTGTATGGCGCGCAGCAGCTTCGACTGCATGGCCAGAGGCAGATCACCGATCTCGTCCAAAAAGATCGTCCCACCTTTTGCTGCCTGAAAAAACCCCTCCCGGTCGTGTACCGAGCCGGTATAGGCGCCTTTCTTTGCGCCAAAGAATTCTGCTTCGAGCAGGTTTTCGGGAATGGCACTGCAGTTCACTGCAGTGAAGGGCCCCACTGCCCGGTGGCTATTGGTATGCAAGGCACCTGCGACCAACTCTTTACCGGTGCCCGACTCACCTTGAATGAGAACGGGTGCCATGCTGCGGGCAACCTTGCTAATGCGCTCTTTCACAGTGCGCATCGCAACGGACTGCCCAGCCAATTTGGCCAGAGCGAGTTCGCCGGAGTTTGGTGTGCTGGCAGAATCTGCGGACTTGCTATCAGTGGCTTTTGGCGCCGGACCTGTCTGTCCGGCGTTACCCTGCACGGCAGACGCAATCGCGGCTCTAAATTGCTTCAGATCGACCGGTTTGGTCAGGTAGTCAAATGCGCCCGCCTTGAGCGATTCCACTGCGTTTTCCGCCGAACCGTGTGCTGTGATGACGATGCACCGCTCGCTGCGCCGACTGCTTCTCAAGTGGGCGAGCACTTCCAGACCCAGTCCGTCGGGCAGTCGCATGTCGGTAATGACGACATCAAAGCGCTTGGTATCAATCAACTGCAGCGCGTCTTGCACGGTACCCGCCGTTTCGACCCGGTAGCCTTCCCGCAAAAGCGTGAGCTCGTACAAGGTACGCAAATCAGGCTCGTCGTCGATCACCAGGATTTGTGCATTTGTCAGTACAGAGAGGGTTGCCATGGTGATGTAGAGTTTTCTGTCGCTGACGCATTATCGGATGCGTCAGCCAGGCGCAAAGTCACGACAAATTCATTGCCTTCGGCAGGTTTGCCACGCGCGTTTCGAACACTGCGCAGGTAGATGAGGGCCGCGTCATGGCGTTCGCACAATTCGCGGCAAATGAAGAGCCCCAACCCGCTGGATCGGCTGTCGGACGAAAAGAATGGTTCAAACAGGTGGCGCTCAACGGATTGGTCCATGGGGGGGGCGTCACTCCAGATGGAGATAGTTGCATTTTGCGCATCAGCGAAGTTTGCGATGACCTGGATCGCGTCTGCCTGGTCCCCGGTGTGGCGACAGGCGTTGTCCAGGAGGTTCACCAAGACTCTGCGCAGATGCTCGCCGTCAAACCGCACATTCGCAGTCGGGTCGCACGCATGGATGGTCAATCGACTCCCGGCTGCGCTTTGGGCCGCCCAGTCGCGGCAAATGCGGTGAACGGTCTGGTCCAGTGGCAACGCGGGGATCAAGTAAGCGGGATCGTATGGCTGAACCCGTGAGACATTCAGAATGTCATTGACAATTTTTTCCAACCGTTTGGCGTTCTGACTCACCATGGCGGTGAGCTTCTTTTGCTTGGGATCCGTCAGATCTTCGTCCAGCAGCGAATTGGCCTGGGTGATGGCTGACAGTGGGTTGCGAATCTCGTGCGCCACTGCAGTGGACAGTCGGCCCATGCCCGCAAGTTTTTCCGTGCGCATGCGGGCCTCAAGCTCGCGTTGATCTTGCAGGAACAGCACACAAAGACATTCACCGGTCGAACCCTGAGGCGCCGCCAGACGCGTCCGTGCATGAACCCTGCGCGGGCCTTGTCCACCGTGGCGAATCGTCACATCGTCCTCATGGCTTTGCCCGGTGCCCACGCTCAGCCGCGTCAGATTCAGCAAAGGGAACCAACCTGGTTCCTCCTTCAAATCAAACACCGTTGCATGGAGCGCCTGCTGCGAGCCCAGCAACTGGCGCGCTGCCGGATTGGCTGCGTGAACACCACCCCGCTCATCCACAATCAGCACGCCGTCCGGGAGCGACTCAATCACCAGCTCATTGACCTGGCGCTGAATGCTCGCTGCCAGCTGGCTCTGCCGTGCCCGGTGTCCTTCGGTCGCCAGGCGACCCGCTAGCTGGTTGGAGAGCCATGCAATGGCGAAGTAGCCGACCCCGCTGAGGGCGGGCTGCACAAAATATGGCCCCGTGTCAACCGCGCCATGCAGATAGGACCATATGGACACACACAGCATCAACACGGTGATACCGGCCGCCGTTCCCAAGGCCAGCCGCATGGAGCCCAGTACCGACGCTACCAGCACCGGCAGGGCAAACAAGGGTGTGTAGTTGATGGAGCTGATGCTGGAAGGGCCGCCTTGCAGCATTTGCAGCGCGGAAAAAGTCAGCAGGTCGATGCCAACCAGTGCGCCCCAGATCCGGTTAAACGATTGGCCCAGTGGACGCGGCTGAATGAACAGCTTGCTGGCCAATGTTCCTGCAAGGTAGGCGGCACTGATGGCAATTTGCGCTTGATTGTGTGACGTGCCAGTGGCATACAAAACCGATTGCAGGGCGACCAAAACAAAGCCCAGCAGCAGACGTGCCGTCATGAAGCCCTGCCACTGGCGGGACATTTCCTGTGAGGGATCAAAAGCGCCAGCAACCGCTTGCGCAGCGCCAGGGTCAAGCCAGGAAGGGGCCGTCGACTCAGCAGCCACTCAGGGCTCCAGCTTGAGCCGGTGGTCTTTGCAGCAATAGTTGCCCAAGGTACCCACCTCGACTTCGGTCATCGGCACGTGCAGCCCGCACAGGCGGCAGGGGACCATGTTGGCGGAAGATGTGGCTGCGCGGGTTTTGTTCTTTCCAATTTGCACGGATTCCCGCCAGGTCCGCCAGCGCCAGGCAATAACCAGGACAACCAAAAAAACCAGCAAAAACTTCACGGCGTGCGCCCCAGCACGATTTCCGTCACAAAGCGTGAGCCTACGTAGGCGAGCAACAGAAAGGCCGATCCGGTGTACAGCACGTTGACGGCCTTCTTGCCGCGCCATCCAAATGCCGAGCGCCCCACCAGCAGCACGGCAAAGGTCAGCCACGCCAAGGTTGAAAAAATGGTCTTGTGGTCCCAGCGCCATCCATGTCCATGCCCGTACAGTGAGTCGCTGAACAGGAAGCCCGCCAGCAAGGTGGCACTCAGCAACACGAAGCCGGCGGCAACGAACCGGTAGGTGAGGCGCTCCAGCGTCAGGAGGGGCAGGCCGCTGTGCGGGTCTTCTGCGTGCCGGATTCGCACTTCGGCGCGCCGCATGAACCAGGCATGCACAGCGGCAATGCCAAACAGGCCATAGCAGGCTACGCCGAACGCCAGATGCATGGCCAGCCATGCCGATGCGGTGACCGGCATGGGGCCACCCGGAAAGACAAATGCAACCAGTACTGCGACAGCACCCACCACGCACAGCGTCCAGCGTGTGGGCAACTGCGGGTAAATGTGGCTCTCAACCGCATATACCGCCGCCACCAGCCAGGCTGTCACCGACATGGCTGGTGCGAACCCAAAGTGGGGCGCCTCGCCCAGCAGGGTGATGGCCAGCACGCTCCCATGCAAAAGCCAGGCAAGACCCACCCATATGCGGGAGAGGTGGTCACTCAGGTGCGAGGACCGCACCGCTGGCCACGCATAGGCTGCGGCGGCCAGTACCGACAAAATCAGACTGATGGGGGGCGCACTGGCTAAAATCATGGGTACAGTTTAGCGTTTTGCTTTCTGCACCGGTAACCATCCATGGCCTCAGCCCTCTCCGACAAACTTTCCCGTCTCGTAAAAGAAATGCGTGGCCAGGCCCGCATCACGGAAACCAACGTTTCCGACATGCTGCGCGAGGTACGCATGGCCCTGCTGGAGGCCGACGTGGCCCTGCCGGTAGTGCGCGATTTCGTTGCCCGAGTAAAGGAAAAAGCGCTGGGCCAGGAGGTCATGGGCTCGTTGCAGCCGGGCCAGGTTCTGGTCAGTATCGTGAGCAAAGAGCTGGCTGCCACCATGGGCGAGGGCGTCAGCGACATCAATCTCAACGCCCAGCCGCCAGCCGTCATCCTGATGGCCGGTCTGCAGGGCGCTGGCAAGACCACCACCACGGCCAAGCTGGCCAAGCACCTGATCGAAAAGCGCAAGAAGAAGGTGCTGACCGTCTCAGGCGACGTGTACCGTCCGGCCGCTATTGAGCAGTTGAAGACCGTAACGGCACAGGCCGGTGCCGAATGGTTCCCCAGTACGCCAGACCAGAAACCGGTCGATATTGGCCGTGCTGCGCTGGATTACGCCAAGAAACACTTTTTTGATGTGCTGTTGGTGGACACCGCCGGTCGCCTGGCGATTGATGAAGTGCTGATGCTCGAGATCAAGCAGTTGCACGCAGCACTCAATCCGGTGGAAACCTTGTTCGTCGTGGACGCCATGCAGGGCCAGGACGCCGTCAACACCGCCAAGGCTTTCAAGGAAGCGCTGCCGCTGACCGGCATCATCCTGACCAAGCTTGATGGCGATTCACGCGGCGGTGCGGCTCTGTCGGTAAGACAAATCACCGGTGCGCCCATCAAGTTTGCCGGTACCAGCGAGAAGCTCGACGGCCTGGAGGTCTTTGACGCCGAGCGCCACGCCGGCCGCATCCTGGGCATGGGCGACATCCTGGCATTGGTGGAGCAAGTCACCGCCGGTGTGGATATCGCAGCGGCGCAGAAGCTGGCAGCCAAGGTCAAGAGCGGGGCCGGTTTCGACTTGAACGACTTCCTGGCCCAGATCCAGCAGATGAAGCAGATGGGTGGCCTGTCCAGCCTGATGGACAAGCTGCCCGCCGCCATGTCGGCCAAGGCCGGTAGTGTGGACATGGACCGCGCCGAGAAAGACATCAAGCGCAAGGAAGGCATCATCCACA
>DAOQRI010000013.1:0-16525 GCA_035355475.1 Rhodoferax sp.
ATGGAACGGATGAGCCGCCTGGCGGGCGCGGCAGTGGGCAACGGAGCCTCTGATGCGACTGGCAGCGCCAAACAGTCATCCGGCCCGTCTGCGAGCTATGCAGGTCGCATAGCGGCCCGCATCAAGCCCAACATCACTTATACCGAGGTTGTAGTGGGCAACCCTACAGCCGACGTGGAGGTCCGGACATCGCCCGACGGAACCATCATCAGTCGCAAACTGGTCAAATCCAGTGGGATCAAGTCTTGGGATGATGCAGTGCTCTCTGCCATCGACAAGACCGAAAAACTGCCACCAGACACGGACGGCCGTGTCATTGCGTCATTGACCCTGGGATTCCGTCCCAAAGATTAGGCTTTGCACGGCGGTAGATGCCGATGTGAATGCCACAAAACACATTCCAATCCGAAACTTGTTCAATTGGAGGCAAGGATGCAAATCTTGAGGCAGCCGGCAGAGCTGAGCTACATGGCGAACAATTGAAAAGAGCCTGCTACTGATTTTGTAGCAGGCTCTTCAATATTTATATGGGGTGGCTGATGGGGCTCGAACCCACGACAACAGGAATCACAATCTGAGGCATCAATCAAGCATTCATGCGGGTTTCAAGCCACTTCATGGGAAATTTAGAGTCCTTTTAGCCTGCGGATTTATTGGGTTTGCGGACCTTTATTCCCGCCATATTCCCACACTATTGCACAGAATCAGCAGCTTCCGTACCCAAGTGTGAACAAACATAGAGGATCATTGACATTTGGTAGTGTTTTCCATGCAGTGCGCTTCATAGTTGCTTAACCCGCAGTATTCAGTACACGCTTGATTTCTTTGGCTCGACAGTTCAGGCCCACCATGAACGCCAATTTACGCAACTTGGACGCGACCACAGAAATGAGGCTCAAGAAGAACCGGGGCTCCGCGCCTTCCGCCAATATTTTGACGACACCAATAGATGAGGCGATCGCTAGATTTTTGCGAGTACCCGGCGGACCGCCGCGAAATCTTGGACGTTCACGCCAAAGTGCTCGGCGACTACTAAGAGATTTTCGCCGTCGAGGTCAAACACGATCCACTGCAGAATCCTGAGTCGACTAAATCCTGCCAGTTCAAAGCGCTTCCCGGCGATCTATGATGGCGCCATCTGAGTTTTTTGCGGCAGAACTGTCTACGCTGTGTCGGCCAACCAATCAAGTGCGCAGGTGCTGCTCATATTGCCTCCAAAATGGCTCAATGATGTGACCTGCCGCAAGTGCGGGACGGCTAAATACACCGCAGAGCGGGCAGTCAAAGACGGAAATGAATCCTGTTCTGATCAACGCCAACTCCCTCAATTTGGCGGTAGATTTCGCGTTGCATTGACCTGGTTGAATCCTGAGAATGTCGCACATCGTGTACTCCAAAAAATATGAAGTCAACTGTAGACCGGTATGGGTGGAAAGTTTTGCTGGTAAAAGATGCCCAAAAGCCACTTATCGAAACAAAGGATTGGCACTATCGGCGCCTGCGCCGATATCCGCAATGCATTGTCAGCAACCGGTGCAGCGAATCTCACAAGCCATTTTGGCAAATGGCGTGCCAGATAAGCGAGGCTCGACAGCAGCTTCGCGTAGCGGCCCATTTCACCAAACTTCTTGAGTCCGCTACGCCGGCATACCGCTGTCGCCTTTCTATTTGGAAAGCCTTAGGTCAGGTCGAAGCGTTCGGTGCCCAATTGGATACAGTGCCGAATGAGCAGCAGGGCTGGCCACAGCGAGCGATGCGCCTCATTGACAACGAAGTCGCCGAGCCCTATATCACTCAAACTGCGGTCACCCAGCCAGAATGTTCGTGAATGCAGACCCTGCGCCCCAACTGCCACCGGTTCACCTTGGACAGCCAGCAACTGCACGCTGGCGCCACCGGCAGGGTTGTCGCGGTAGCCGCGAATGAGTTTTGCGCTAGCGGCTTTCAGGTCATAACCATTCAAATTTCTGGCCCACAGCTCGGTAATCGACGCTGCATCGGTCACCAAATCGGCATCGCGGATCGAATAGCCACCGTTTGCTTGCTGCGAGGTTCTCATACTCAGGTTTGAAAGCGGATTCGTTGGGCTGAAAAGGTGATAGATGTCGAACACAACTCGTCGTCACTATAGTGCGCAAACTCCGAGGCTATCGGGGTAGACCTCAGATTCGCCAATAAGTCCTGCCTCACAGTCCGAATCGTGTGTGTCACCCGCAATCCCGCAGCCCCTGCAGCATCAGTAAAGTCCTTGGGGCGAAGCCGATTCTGAAAAAGCAGCTTGTTATTCCAGCGACGCCATTGCATTTTGGTGAAGCGCAAATAGTGATTCGACGAAATAGATCGATCAAAATAGGCATAGTGGTCTGCGCAATTTATGCTGTGCAATACCAACCCGCTATGACTAAGCAAGCGTGCCGATTCGCGCATCAGCGACACCAACTGGGTCTCGCTGACATGCTCCAGCACACTGTTGGAGAACACCAAATCGACTGCGCCTGCAGACAGACCTGTCATGCTTGCGTCGGCAGGTGCATGGTATTGAATCCCCGCGCGCCGCAGGATTTGGGAACCGTCTGTAACTGCGCTCAACCAAGCATGACGTGATTCAAGCTCACTCAAGGGTTGACCGCAGGCATGCGCCAGTTCGCAGAGTTTTGGCTTCAGTTGCCGTAACACCTTCGCAGCGGTTTGCGGCAACAAATGGCAGTTCACATCGTAGCTATGTATGTGTCGTGCACCTACCAACGCAAAGCACAAGGGGAGCACTGGCAGCCATCCCGTGCCGATCTCGAGCAGAATCTTGTCCCTCACCTCAAACTCCTGCTCTCGAAGTATATTCATCAAGACGAGCCAGTCCGCTTGAAATTTCAGGTCTATGTGTCGAGATTGATCTGCGCGGCCTCCCACCATGGTCTGCAAAAGGTTATTGAGATGCGCACCCGCCGGCAGTTTTGACAGGACACCTTGAATACATGCTTTGACGCGCCAGTCCATAAAGGTGATTGATCCATTTTTGGAAGTTGACTTTACTACACGCTAGAAAGGTCGGCTAACCACCAATAGTATTTGGCCTTCCGCAGCCATGGCAGAATGACGGAGACTGCTTCGTGCAAATCCTCAGTAAATCACTCCATCGCGCGATGCAGCAGCAGGTCTGCAATTACCGGTCGATGTTCTGAGCCCAATTTGCCCCCGACTTCGGCGGATGCTACACCCAGCTCGGAACTGATCAAAATATGGTCGATGCGCAACAGACTCACGCCGGGGCGCAATGCATGGCCAACGGTATAGCCGTAGCCAAACGCTGAATTTGAGTAAGCATCGCGAAGCCCCACCTCTATCAGTTTCTGAACCACTGGCGACTGTTCGGGGGCATTCAAGTCACCAGCGACGATGAGTGGTCGCTGAATACTCGCAATAACGTCGGCAAGTGCATGCGCCTGAGCGAGCCGATCGTTGTAGTTTTCCAACCAATCGTCCACGCCGTCCCAAAGTTCGTGGCGGGTTGCATTCAAACCCTTGCGAGGTGAAAGAAAGTGTGGGGTTATTACGTCAATCATGCGCTCACCGACGAGGACACTGCAGTGCATGTATTGGTGAGCCGCATTCCGGAACGACATATTGCCTAGATAACAGTTCCGTAAGGGGTAGCGACTGGTTATCACATACTGACCCAAGGCCACGATTTCGTGGCCGACGGGAATAACTCCAAGCTCACGCAGCTGCTTCGTGCCTATACCTGCAAAGCGCCCTGCATCTTGCATGACGAGAATGTCAGGGGCATGCCAAACGATCTCGGCGGCGATGCTTGCAATGCTCAGGGGCTTGTCGATAGCCTTGTATGCCTTGACGTTGTAGGTCATTACGCGCAAACGTCCATGGCCTGAGTCAGCGCTTCCCCAGACCAAGCCCATGATGTTCGTTGTCACTCCGACGAATGTCAGCAGGGCCAGCCAGCGCCAGACCCAACCCAGCCAAAGAGAGGCCAGCAAACCAACGACAGACGGCAACAAAAAGACCGGAAAAGGTAAATAGCGCAGCAACTCCACCTGCCAATTGACCTCATCATCGACGCGGAGGGCGAGTATTACCAGCAATGCCGTGCCGGCCAGCAATGTGACGATCCCGCGCGCTAGACGCCTTCCTACAGACATGCTTGGTCGTTTCGAGCAAATGATGGACTACTCCGCTAGATTGGGTTCGCCGCTTTGTGCGTGCCCCCTTGTTAGTAGCATGGGACCCAGCATAATCGGTTCAGCGCAACAAACTGTACCGAATATGTAAAATGCCCACAAACTTACTCAGGGCCATGGGGGCTGCAAACTCGTGCAGAGAGACCGATTGATGAGCGTAATCGCTTAAAGGTTCGAATTATCTGAACCGATGACAGTCAACGAAAACAGGACCGAAAATGGCTGCTAGTGTAAGTACTCTGCTAAAACGCGCAAGATGGGCGGTCAATGCGATCGAGCGTCGAAGATGGATTGTGGTTTGCGTGGCTTGGGCGTTGACATTCGCCTTCATGATCGGCATTGCATTCATCCCCGAACGTTACGAAGCCTCCGCCAGAATATATGTTGACACTCAGTCTGTACTCAAACCCTTGATGGTGGGTCTCACCTACCAACCAGATATTGACCAACAGGTGCGGATGCTTGCTCGCACTCTCATTTCGCGCCCCAACATTGAACGTCTGTTAGACCAACAATCGCTTGACCTTGTTTTCAAGACACCGACAGAACGTGACAAGGCCGTAAGTCGACTAATGACCCAAATAAAAATCGTCGCGGGCGAACGCGGTAACCTTTACCAAATTTTCTATCGGGACCCGGATCGCGAACTTGCTGCGAAGTTGGTGGGCGGCATGGTGACTTTGTTTGTGACTTCAGGGGTTGACGGCAAAACGCGCGACTCAGTGGACGCAGGCCACTTCATCGATGAGCAGCTCAAAAGCAATGAGACTCGGCTGATTGAAGCCGAAAATCGACTGAAAGACTTTAAGCTAAAGAACTTCGGCGTTTCTGGCGTGTCGAGCCAAGAGTACTTTACGCGCATGTCGACTCTGTCCGACGAGGTGCTCAAATTGAGCACCGATCTAAAGGCTGCCGAACGGGCCAGAGCAGCGTATAAGCGCGAGTTGTCGGGAGAAAATCCACAGTTGCCCTTCGATTCACAAGTTCCCGGTTTACCCCAAATGCCCTCAGACATTGACGCGCGCTTGGATGTACAAATCAAGCTGCTGGACGATCTGCAAGGCCGATACACTGATCAACATCCTGATGTGATCAACGCCCGACGAGCGATCGAGAAACTTGAGGCCATCAAACGCAAGCAGCGGACCGCCAATGTGCGCGACGCCGACGTCAGTGACAAAGGTGCTGCGACGAGTCCGGTCTATCAAAAGGTTCGCGTTGCATTGGTTGAGAGTGAGGCGCAAGTAGCCTCGCTGAGCGCCCAATTGGAGGTTCTGCAAGAGCGTTTGGCTAAGGCGCGAGCACTCGCTGGTCGTGCGCCTCAAGTTGAAGCTGAATTAGCACAGTTGAACCGCGACTACGAGGTAATACGAAAAAACTACGACCAATTGCTAGGTCGGCGTGAGTCGGCATCTCTTGGCCTGAAGTTGGACGAATCGTCGCAATTGGTAGAGTTCCGCATGATCGAGCCGCCACGGGTAAGCCCAAGCCCTGTGTTTCCTAGTCGCCTCCATTTGGCACTGATGGCGGTTCTGTTGGCATTAGTTTTGGGGAGCTTGACTGCCTTGGCACAAGAACTTTTGAACCCGACGATGGACGACGTAAAAGAACTACAACTGCTAACCAGTCGCCCAGTTTTGGGGGGGGTTTCATGGTCCAAATCGCCGCTATGGATTGAACGCGAGAACCGTAACATTCGTTTCTTTATGGCCACTGCAATCGGGCTGATAACGTGCCAGACGCTGTGGCTGGCTTGGATCGCGACACAAGCGCAAGTGAACTGATCGAAGTCAATATGCATCTGATTGAACAAGCCACCCAACGACTAGAGGAATTGCAACGGGCAGGCATTGTCATGCCTTGGATCGAGGGTTCGGGAGATGCAGCGACGGCTGCCCGTACTGCGCAAGTATCGACATTGCCCCCGGTACACTCCACTTTGCCGCACGGGTTGCCGACGACAAACTTTCCAAGACCCTCCCAAATCGAACCTGCTACGCAGGTTACGCTTGATTTCGCCCAACTGCGTCAGACCGGTGTTTTGGCGTCCGAGCAGGACCGCACGCGAATAACGCACCAGTTTCGCAATATAAAGTTGCCGCTGCTAGTAAATGCGCGCACTAAGTCCGACGAACCCGAGCATCGACGCGGTTTGATCATGCTCACCAGCGCACTACCCAATGAGGGCAAGACCTTTTGCGCTATCAATCTAGCCATCAGCATGGCGATGGAAGTCGATACGTCGGTCTTGCTAATTGACGCCGATCTAATCCGTCCCAGCTTATTTTCGAGACTGGGTTTGAAGCTCGGGGGGCCCGGACTGCTGGACCTACTGACGCGCGAGGACCTTTCACTTCACGAGACCGTCGTTGCTACCAATGTACCTAAATTGCTGCTAATGACCTCGGGTGAAAAAAACAGACGCTCGACGGAGTTGCTAGTGAGTGCTTCAATGGATCGACTTTTGGCACGACTGGCCAAGGACTATGCTAACCACTTGATCATTTTTGATGCTCCGCCGCTCCTTCTGACAACCGACTCGTCCGCACTGGCTTCCAAAGTCGGGCAGGTGGTCGTAGTGGTCGAAGCCAATAGGACACCACGTGCAAGCATTTTGAAAGCATTTGCGTCGCTTCGAAATTGTCCGATCGTATTCTCGATATTGAATAAATCTGGACTGTCGGGTGATGAGAAGAAACACGACTACTACTATTAGCTGACTAGGTCACCCATGCAATCAGTCTTGCCACCTGCCAACTGTCTGACCGTCGCGTACAGCCGGTCTTCCAATATGCATCACTGCCTCATCGGTTCACCTTTCGTGACTGGCAGCAGCCCCGTCAGTTTCTGAGCTCCGCCGTGTTCGAAAGCTTCTTCGGTCTGACAACGGCTCCATTTCAGCTCAGCCCTGACCCCGATTTTTACTTTGATAGCCGCGGGCACCACCACGCTTTGTCTTATTTGAAGTATGGCGTCCATCAACGTGAAGGCTTTGTGATCATCACAGGCGAAATTGGGGCAGGAAAGACAACCCTAGTGCGTGCGCTTTTGAGTCGTCTCGACAAGCGGCAGGTTAATGCGGTTCAAATCTCCAACACCCAGCTCGACGAAGACGAACTCCTCACCGCGATCTGTCAGGCCTTCGGTATTCCGGTGCCCGGAGGAAAGAAGGCACAACTGCTGGGCACGTTGGAGGCATATTTTGTATCACTTTCACTTGCCGGGCGACGGGCACTGCTAGTCATAGATGAAGCACAAAACCTCGGCCCTCGACAAGCCGAGGAATTACGCATGTTGTCCAATTTTCAGCTCGGCAAACAGGGGCTGCTTCAAAGTTTTCTGGTCGGACAACCGGAGCTGCGCAAGTTGCTGGCAAAACCAGAATTGGAACCATTGTGCCAGCGCGTCATTGCCAGTTGCCATCTCGCCCCCATGAATCAGGACGAGACGAATCTCTACGTCGGTCATCGTCTGCGCCAGGCAGGTTACAAAGGCTCACCGATCTTTGACTCAAATGCGTTGATTGAAATCTTTTCGGCCACCGAAGGCATTCCCAGGCGGATCAATTTACTCTGTAACCGACTGCTAGTGGCAGCCTTTTTGTCATCCCGGCGGCAGATTGACGCAGACATGGCACAAACCACGGCGGCCGATATGTTGCAGGATCTCGGCATTTTGCGCACCGACCGACCGTGATGCAAGGCGACACGATAGATCAACAACTTCGGGATGTGATCCTGGGCCGCCATTCGGCAGTCTGGCGGGCCTTGCAAGCGCATCCCTTAATGGTTCAACGGAACCTTTGCGCACTGGGTCACCGTGAACTGTGCAGTTTTGTCTTCAAACCGGGGGACCGAGTCTGGGTACTGTCTTATTCGCCGCATGCAAGCCAGAATAGCGATATGCTGATGCAATTGAGTGCTTCACCCGCCAGCGAGATTATTTACGTCGGGTCCTCGTCGACCATCGTATGCGGGATGACCGATTGTTATGCGTATCCGCGTATCAAACGGCAGGCCGAGTGTGAGGCGCTCGGGCTGACGAAGAGCCGACTGTTGACTCTTGGTCTTGTGTTTGAGCAGCCAGAGCAGTTGCCTGGTGGGCTCAATATGGCCACGTCACTGGACCAGCTCGCAGCTTTTATCTCAAACCCGCAATGGCCTGAGGATGGTGGGCGAAGCAAGTGTCTTTTGACCGCAATTCAACGGCCCTTCGGTAGTGCGATTGAGGCCTGGGTATATCGATCCTATGGCCGGTGGCTCCAGTTTGCTGGCCGCTGGCCTTGCATATTGCGTCCAATCGATCTTGTGCTGCGCGCATTGGGATGGCGATGGTACGGCTATGTATTTTTGAGTAACAGACTATGGACTGCGACGATTTAGTCATTGGCTCCGGCCTCGTCGCACTTGGCGCCGTACTCGGTCTGCTGGCTGAACCTGATCGCAGGATCACGGTCTTGTGCGGACCCCAGCAAGGAGGCTTTCTTCATTATGACCAACGCACACTAGCCCCTTGTGCGTTTCTAGGTTCTGGCGGCCTCGGAAGTCATTGGCATGGGGTGATTCCCACCGGCTTGCGCAACCGCCTGGGTGTTGTTAGTGACGTGGATTTTCACGATCTTTTCCGACTTTTTTACCCTCACGCTGAGATCGAAGCCAGCGTCGGAAAAGTCTCTTTGTTCATACCTTGGCGACCGATTCGTCCGTGGGCGGAATTGCAGCGCCTCGCAGCCTTGCATGGCGCACCGCGCTTGAAATTGCTGCATGAGTCGGCATTGATGATACGCCGACAGAGCGGCCGCGTTCAGGTCGATACAGCAGTTGGCCAGAGGCAGGCCAGGCGTTGTTGGGTTGCCGCTGGCGCGCTGCACACGCCAACTTTATTGGCGGCCTCCTTCGGCCCGCGAATGGCACGCGGTCTGGCATCCGATCATGTGCAGTGCTACCTCGGTCAACTCGAGGGTCAACCCCCTCCCGACATTCGCTACACACGGAATGGTCTGTTCATCCCGGCACTGGCCGATCTGGCGGATCGCGCACTCTTCACGCTTCGTCCTGCCAAGTTTGATTTCCGAAGACTAGATGCTGGCTTTGAGCACCGCCAAATTTTTGGACTGCCGACAGGCAGCTTGCTAACCAAATTGCTGGGCAAATTGTCTGCCGGCCTGCTCACCGAGGTGCTCTACAACCGACTAGGTCTAATGGGCGCCTCGCGTCTACATAGCGTCTATGCTCAAGTTCACGTGCCCGATGCATATGCCATGCAAGCGAGGCCTATGCCGCTGCAAGCGCTAACCGACCGAATTCGCGTGACGACAGACGCAATTCGCGCAACCCAGCCGTTTGCGAACCTACGCAGCTCACAGCGACCCGAACTCTACTTGCCAGGCATTCATTTGCATCACACCTTAGATACCGTGGCCCTCGCAGCCGAGGGACTGAATGAACCGTCCACGCCCGTACATGTGATTGACGCATCAGCAATTCCAGATCTTGGCGCCGAACATCACAGCTTCAAGATGTTGGTGAGTGCCTATCGGCGTGTGCAGCGCAGTCCATCGGCGGAAACTCAGCCATGACCATGCCGGCATCGCAAACTAAACTGTTGGGACCGGGCCAAGGCGTGGTTTACTTCGGCAATGAGTGGTTTGCAGAAAATCGCACCAGCAGCCACCATGTAGCACGCCGGTTGGCCAATTTCACGAACGTACTCTATGTCGATTCTCCTGGGATGCGCCCCCCCGTGGCGAGTGGCCGTGATTTGCGGCGCATTTTTAACAAGCTGACTCAAGCGCTGAGGCGCCCGCGGGAAGTGCTGCCCGGTCTCTGGCACTGCACGGTGCCGCAACTGCCATGGCGTGCCCTGCCTGGAATCGAACGCTTGAATCGCTCATTCGGTGCATGGGCTGTACGCCGCGCTATGCGCCATGTCGGTATTGCACGGCCGATCCTGTGGTTCGTGCTGCCTCATCCGAGCTTCATGCTTGATGCAGTGCCGCATGAGCTGGCGATCTACTACTGCATTGATGACTATGCGGCCCATCCCGGTGTCGATGCGGCGCGCATGCGCTTCTGCGATGAGACGCTTACGCGTCGAGCCGATCATGTTTTCGTGGCATCTCCGGCGCTGCTGGCGGCAAAGAAAGCGTTAAACCCAGCCACTTCTTTCGCGCCGCATGGCGTCGATGTAGCCCTGTTTTCGCGCGCGCAAGATGCAGCAACACTATTGCCCGCTGCGGCCGCAAGTCTGCCGCACCCGGTGATAGGTTACTTCGGACTTATTGCGGCGTGGACCGATATTGAACTGCTCGAAGCGCTTGCAAGCCAACGTCCTGAATGGCACTTTCTCCTGGTAGGTCATGCCACGGTGAATGTTAGAAATCTGGCTCGCCTACCCAATGTAACCATGGTCGGAGCGCAACCCTACGAGTCGCTCCCCGGCTGGGCCAAAGCCTTCGATGTTGCCATCATTCCGTACCGCCTAAACGAGCAGGTGCGACATGCCAATCCACTCAAATTGCGCGAATATCTGGCCACCGGAAAACCTGTGGTTTCGGTTCCAACACCCGAAGTGGATCGATTTGGGCCCTTGCTCCACGTCTGCGAAGGTGTGACAAATTTTATTGAAGCCATAGATGCGTCCCTCCGCGAGGATGGAGATGACTTGCGATCGCGGCGCATGGCATCAGTCAGTGAGATGAGCTGGGAGCAGCGAGTCGAAGAATCCCTGCTGATCGTGCACCAGGCATTGCTGCGCCGTGCTGATGGGGTGACCCGATGAGACCGCTAGCCATGCCGCGCCGCCGCCGTTGCCTGCATTCGAAATTCTGTTGTTGCGCTATCGTTTGGAAAACCTCATCATGAGGCTACTATGGCGACTGGCCTCGCGACTCACAGCGAACTTGATAATGACCCATGGACCGGTGCAGCCGGGCGCTGTCTATTTGAGTTTCGATGACGGACCCGACCCCAAGTACACCGAGCGCCTCATTGCCTTGTTGGCCGAGCACAATGCTAAGGCCAGTTTCTTTTTAATTGCTGAACTCGCTGCGGCAGCTCCCGATCTGGTAGCGCGTATTTTGTCGAGCGGCCATTCAATAGGCAACCATTCGATGAGCCATCCGGCCATGTATCGCCTAGGCTTTACGGCACAATGGCAGCAAATCGATCAAGGAGACACCGTGCTGCAAGGCTTGGACCCAGGGCACCAGCATGCTTTTCGGCCACCCAATGGTCGGATCACGTGGGCCGCATTGTTAAACACCTTGTTGCGACGGCGCCCGATGGTGATGTGGAGCATAGACAGCATGGACTATAAGCTCGATGCCGAGGCCGTAGTCAAGCGACTGCGCAGCAGGCCGCCCACGGGTGGAGACATTATTCTGTTCCACGACGATGGAGAGTGCGCCTTGCTTGCTCTGCAGGTGCTGCTGCCGGAGTGGAAACTTGCCGGGCTGCGTTTCCTGCCTTTGGAATGCGCCGGTTAGCGCTTGCGGATGCTGAACTTCACCCGCCCCTACTTCTGGCTATTGGCATATTTGGTCATCATGTTTCTGCGACCGCAGGAGTATGTCGACGTCCTAATCGAAACGCCGGTGGTGCCGGCTTCGCTGATGGTTGCTGCAAGCGTCTGGTTGCTGGCTCAGGAAAAACGTTTTAAGGCTCCTCAACACGGACTAATGCTGGGGCTTACTGCGACTATGGGCTTGTCGGTGCTGTCAAGCGGATGGGCGACAGGCGCTGTCAACGTCGTCACCAAATTCGTCCCAACGCTGCTTGTGTTCTACATGGTCGCCACATCGGTGGATTCAATCAAGAAATTCAAGGAGATTTGCCTGATATTGAGTGCCATGTCGTTCATCATGGCGATTCACGGCATGGAGCAAATTGCAAACGAGGAAGGAAAGGGCTGGACAGGAGCGGCGACAATTCAAGGGCGCATCACGTATCTAGGACTTCTAAACGATCCAAACGATTTGGCCATGGTTTTTTTGATGAGTCTGCCGCTGACGCTCTACTTGACGCGGCATGCCGAATCGTTTGTCATGCGGCAATCTTGCTATTTAGCCGCCGCTGCTACCGTTTACGGTATTTACCTTTGCAACTCGCGGGGCAGCATCTTGGGGTTGGTCGCGATGTTGACGCTCTATGTAGGGCGGCGTTTTGGTATGTTGCAAAGTTCGGTGGTGCTGCCGGTTTTGATTGGCCTATTGGCGATTTTTGCACCCAGTCGCTCGGGTGATCTGTCGGCAAGTGAGTCATCGGCGGCCGGGAGGGTCGATGCCTGGTATGCAGGCTTCGAAATGTTTTTCGATCATCCATTCTTCGGGGTCGGTGCAGGCCTTTTCACCGATCACCACCAACTCACTGCGCACAATTCTTTCGTACTCGCCATGGCCGAGATGGGGCTGGCGGGATACACCTGCTGGTTCGCCATTCTGGCGGTATCGGCCGCTATGCTTTGGCGCCTGCTCACCGTGGCAGAGCCAGCAAGACAGTCCACCGATCCACCCGACGAGTTTGCTGAAGTAGCCGATCAACTTCTGCAGGAAGAGGATGCCAAGTTGCTGGACCCGGCGCCGACGTGGCTGGACATTCAAGACGCGGCGGCCGCCCTGAGTTATGCTTATATTGGCGTAGTGGTGACGGCATTCTTTCTAAGCCGCAGCTATGTCGTGTTTCTGTATCTAATGGTCGCGCTGGTGGTGGCCGTTTACCAACTCGCGGTACGCCATTGGCCGGCTTTGGTTCCGGTACAGCTGAATTCAATGCTCGGCCCACTGCTGACCATGGTGTTTGTGAGTATTGGTGGACTTTGGTTATTGACCAGCGTGCTGCTGAGAATCTCATGAATATTGTCCATGTGGTAGAGAACCTGGCCATCGGCGGCCTTGAGCGCCTTGTGGTCTCACTCGCCGCATGGCAACGTCAACGTGGCCACATGGTCCACATTATTTGTTTGTTTGACGCCGGTGGGTTGGCTGAGCAGGCTCGCGAGGCGGGTATAGCAGTCACAGCCATCAATAAACAGTTGGGCTGGGATTTGCCTGCGCTTCGGGTGTTACGCGCCACGCTGCGCAAATACGCCTTCGAAGTACTGCACACCCACAACGCATTGGCGCATTACTACGCCGCAGCGGGCGCTCTCGGCCTAGGGATTGGGCGGATACTAAATACTCGACACGGCATGGGCGCAGCACCAGGCGGACGCCGGGAACGTTTATACCGATTGACGGTACGAGTTGCCGATGCTGTGGTGTTTGTCAGTCGTGCCGGACACGCACACTTTGTTCACACAACATACGCCGTGCCAAAAAGCAAGGCCCATGTGATACCGAACGGTGTTGAGGTGGCCGCCATTGCCGAGCGCCGAGACGAAGTGAAACAGAATTTGCTGGCCGAACTCGGGCGCCCACCTGAAACCCTTTTGATCGGCTCTGTGGGCCGACTCAGCCCGGTGAAGGACCATGCGACGCTGTTGCTGGCGCTGCAACGCTTGAGGCAGACCGGCATTACTGCGGATCTCGTGCTGGTGGGTGATGGCATCGCACGAACGTCGCTGGAAGCTCAAGCACGGGAACTGGGAATAGCGGATAACGTGCATTTCCTCGGCATGCGCAACGATGTGCATAGCCTGCTTCCAGCCTTTGACGTCTTCGCTCAGACTTCAATTACAGAAGGGTATTCCCTTGCCCTTGTGGAGGCCGCCACAGCGGCCCTCCCGATTGTCGCTACATGCGTAGGTGGCAATGCTGACATTGTGATCTCGGGGGTGAACGGATTGCTGGTTGATCCTAAGAATTACGGCGCTTTGTCCCATGCCCTAATTCATCTGCTGGGTGACCGCAGTTTACGCCTGCGTATGGGCCAAGCAGGCCGCAAATGGGCTCTCACTTTTGGCAGCCTTGAAGCGATGGGGGTGGCTTACGAATCGCTGTATCAGCGCGACCCCGTGGGTTCCGGAGGAGGTCCATGAAGGTGCTCGCCATAACCAATCTATTCGGATTCCCGTGGGACCAGACGCGCGGCATGTATAACCAGCAACAGTTCGACCGGCTTGCCCAGCATGTCGACCTTAAAGTACTGGTGGCAGTACCATGGCCAGAGGCCTTGCGTCGACCTATTGCCTACTGGACGGCCCGCCGCGACGGCCGCAAGATGTGGGCATATGTGGACTATTTTATATATTGGTATCCACCCCGCGTAGGTCGGCGGCTACACGCGCTTTGTTTTCTCCTATCTTTGATACTGCAACGTCCAGCCAGTTTGTTGCGCTATCGCCGACAGACTTTAATCGGTAGTTGGGCGTATCCGGATGCAGTAGCCGCAGCCGTGATCGGCAAGCTCACCGCCACACCTGTGTTGATAAAGGTGCATGGCAGCGACGTCAACGACTATCTGAAAGAACCCGCCAAGCGATGGCAATTTTTAACAGCTGCGCGCCATAGCCACGCGGTCATGTGCGCCAGCGCCGCTCTGCGACAGCAGCTGATTGATGCTGGCCTGGCGCCGGATCACGTGGTGGTGAATTACAACGGCGTTAATACAACACGCTTCAAGCCAAGAGACCGCGCATCCGCGCGAGCCTCGCTCGCATTGCCAGCGGAAGCCAAGCTGCTTCTCTTCGTGGGCAACTTGAAGCTCTCAAAGGGTTGTCTTGATTTGTTGCGGGCTTTTGTTCCCATGGCCGCACATGACACGCGGCTAATGCTTTTGTTCATCGGTGATGGGGAGGCGCACGCACAGCTTGAAGAGTTGACACTACGAGTAGGTTTGCGAGGGCGGGTGCGCTTGCTTGGAAAAATTGCTCACGCCGAATTGCCATATTGGTTCAGTGCCGCCGATCTACTGTGTCTACCCAGTCATAACGAAGGCGTGCCGAATGTGGTCTTGGAAGCTATGGCATGCGGCTTACCGGTAGTCGCAACACGAGTCGGCGGTTTGCCCGAAGTCTTGCCGGAATTCGCCGGGGAATTACTGGAACTAGGTGAACCGAGTGCATTGAACGTCGCACTTGACCGCGCCCTCAAACGTGACTGGAATACCGCCAAAATCGTTGCGCATGCACAGAAGTTTAGCTGGGAAGCCAACGTGGCATGTTTACACAAATTACTTCAGGAAGCGAGGTGACGAAGTGGCCGAACTGATTTTTTGGCTGAGTGTGTTCGTTGTTCTATATAGTAACTTTGGTTACCCGCTGCTGCTAATAACGCTTGCTTCTTTACGCCGATCCGCGCCACGCCCCGATCCGACGCTTGACGCCGGTTTGCCCAGCGTAGCAGTGCTGGTTGCGGCTCACAATGAGGAACGCCATATCGCTGAACGTGTAAATAACCTGCTCGCGATTGATTATCCTGCGGATAGATTACGCATATTTATCGGCTCTGACGGCTCGACCGATCGCACTGTTGATATTCTGCGAGAGCTCACGAACGAGAGACTTGAAGTAATTGCCACTGAAACAAGGCGAGGCAAGGCCTCGGTTTTGAACGATCTCGCGGCCCTCGCAGGGCAGGAAATTCTCGTCTTCACCGATGCCAATACCTCATTCAAGCCGGACGCCCTGCGCCATCTGTTGCGGCATTTCACAAGGCCAGAGGTGGGTTGCGTGTGTGGGGAGCTGTGCTTGGTAGGCAACGGCGGCGACAACCAAGACCATATTTACTGGCGCTATGAACGTCTGCTCAAGCAACATGAAAGCAGTATTGGCGCCCTGCTTGGCGCCAACGGAGGCGTGTATGCCTTGCGGCGAAGCGCCTACCGAGCAATTCCGCCGAACACAATTGTTGATGATTTCTGGGTTTCTATGCAAGTGCTGGAAGCCGGGGATCGCTGCGTCTACGAACAAGACGCACAGGCTTTCGAGTTAGTGCCTGAGCGCATTTCTGATGAGTTCAAACGCCGAGTCCGAATCGGAATGGGAAACTTCCAGGCCTTGCGCCGATTCTATGGCATGCTCCACCCCAGACATGGCACCGTCGCCTTTGCTTTTCTTTCACACAAGGTGATGCGTTGGTTGGTGCCGCACGCGATGGTGCTAGCTTTGGTCAGCAGTTGTATGTTGGCAGACCGTCCGGCCTATGGTGCCATGCTGTGTGGCCAACTCGCGTTCTACGGCAGTGCCTGGGTCGGCTGGCGTTACTCATGCCGCGGAATCACTCCCCGCGTGCTGCGTCTTCCATTGTTCTTCGTCAGCATGAACCTGGGGTTGTTGCTAGGCTGGTGGCAGTATATGCGCGGTGAAACAACTGGCATATGGGTGCGTAGCGCCAGATAAAGATACCACTCTATGAGTAAGCTCGTGATGCTTGTCCTTGCGTTGATTTCGATCGC
>DAOQRI010000014.1:0-16045 GCA_035355475.1 Rhodoferax sp.
GCAACCCGATATTGCTTGCCACCGGTTTTTATGACCGCGTACATGTTGACCTCTTAATCTTGACCCCGCCAACCTTAGGCTGGCGGACTTGACTCTCCGGACGGATTTCCGTAGAGCCCAAAATTATAACATTGCTGGCTTTCGCGTGCAAATCCCTGTATACGGGGCAAAAATGACACGCCGCCTTTCTATACAATCCTGCAACTAACCAACCTCTCCACTGCTTTGCAAGCCACCCTTACCGGCTCGTCAACCGGGCTATCCATCGTCGAATCGGACATGCGTCAGGTCGACCAAGTCATCGCACACCGACTTGCTTCTGGCGTTCCCCTGGTGGGCAGCGTCTCCCACTACATCATTTCTGCCGGCGGCAAGCGTCTTCGTCCGGTGCTATTGCTACTGTGTTGCGGCGCTCTCGGGTTTAAAGGCGACCAGCGGTTCAACATGGCAGCCGTGGTCGAATTTATCCACACGGCAACGCTCTTGCATGACGATGTGGTGGACGACTCGGCAATGCGGCGCGGCAGCCCCACCGCGAATGCGAAATTTGGCAACCCTGCCAGCGTACTGGTGGGCGATTTTCTCTACTCCCGCGCGTTCCAGATGATGGTTGACTCGCAAAGCATGCGCATCATGGAAGTGCTGGCCAACGCCACCAACATCATTGCCGAAGGCGAAGTGATGCAACTGATGAACATGCACAACGCCGGGCTGGATGAGGCCGGCTACTTGCAGGTTATTCGCTCTAAAACTGCCAAACTGTTTGAAGCCAGCGCACGCGTCGGAGCCATTTTGTCGGCGGCAAGCCCCGCCATGGAAGAAGCGTGCGCCGAATATGGGCAAGCACTGGGTACCGCCTTCCAGGTGATTGACGACGTGCTGGACTACGCGGGTGATGCCGCCATCATGGGCAAGAATCTTGGAGACGACCTGCGCGAAGGCAAAGCCACATTGCCCCTGATTGCCGCCATGCAGCGCGGAACCCCTGTGGAGCGCGAGACGATACAACAGGCCATTGAATCCGGTGACGTAGGCATGCTCGAAGAAGTCATCCGCATTGTCAAAACGACCGGCGCCTTGGACGTCGCCCGACTTGCAGCACAGGCCGAAGCCATGCGTGCCGTCGATGCAGCCTCCCGCCTGCCTGAAGGTCCACACCGTGAATGCCTCGTGCACTTGGCATCACAGTTGCTCGACAGAAACCACTAAACCCGGTTACCGGTTTGATAACGACTCACTGAAAGCCGCACGAACCCGGCCCATCCGGATGTCCGCATGAACCACAGGGACCTGGCATGACCGGCGCGGCCTTGCCGGCGTCACCGGTTGTCGCAAACACCGACAACAGTTTCTCAAGCTGGGTTGAGTGGCAAATCGGGCACTGCGGGACAGAACCGGAGCGAACAAGCGTTTCAAACTTGTGACTGCATTCTGAACAGGCATATTCGTACATTGGCATGGCAACTCCTCGTGATACACAATTATCGATGCATCCCAACCAGGGGCTAACGGACGCGAACACTACGGTCAACCCACCAGTTCCCTTGGCCGACCGAATTGAGCACCATGAGGTCGCCGAAGGCCGTGTCATCCACGGCCACAACATGACCTTTCACGCGCCCGTTTTTGGGGAGATCGTCTCAGATGGTGGCGCGATCCGCTTCGAAAACACTCTGGGCTGGGGAACCACGCTGAACCCGGCCGGAAGCATCAAAGCCATGAAGCGGGTCTTCAATGCCACACTGCAAGCGCCCGGCGGGATCATCGAAGTCGCGTCAGCCGAAAGTTGCCTCATCATCGGGCGCGAGGTAACCGTGCGCGAAGCCGTCAAATGCCAGATCTTTGCGCACACCCTGCGCATCGCAACCGCTTCAGGGTGCATGATCGCCGCTCGCGACGTCGATATACGTCACGCCCGGCCTCACAAGCATGAACCTAACATGATCACCATGGTCGTTCCCGATTTGCCCGATCTGAGCGGGGCGCTTGAACCGATCCATGCGGAAATCCAGGCGACCAAGGCCCAGGTTGATGCACTTACCGCGCGCATTGACGCCTTCAAGGCAGACCCCGCCCTGGCTCAATACCTGGCAATCCGTGGCAAGGTTAGGTCGGGCATGCTCAAGCTGACGAACGAGCAGACCCAGGGCTATCAGCAAATGGACGCGCGACTAGGCGACACCGCAAGCGCCCTCGAAGCCGTGGTTGCGGAGCGACGCCCCTACAGCAAAACTCTGGCATCGCTCACCGCACAGGCACAAGCGATGGTCGATGCGCAATTGGCGCTCATGTCCGACTGCCGCTGCAAAATAGCCCGTGTGGACGGTGAGACCATCGTGCGACAACTGCTGGAACCCCACGACGACCCGGATCTGAGCCTGATTCCACTGCCCATGATCCCAAAAATCCTGTTCCGCAACGACGCCTCGGTCAGGACGCTGTGTGCTGTCCATGAGGGCACGCTGAACTGGACACCTGGACCGACCAACTGAGAGCGTTTGCTACAATTATTTCATCAAAAATCGGGGTGTAGCTCAGTCTGGTAGAGCGCTACGTTCGGGACGTAGAGGCCGGAGGTTCGAATCCTCTCACCCCGACCAAAATTGAAGAAGAATCAATGGGCTATTTCGCTGAGGAGAGAAATATGCTTCTGGTCATTCCAAACCTTTCCATAGGGCTCGGCACGACGCATTTTGTGGCACCGACCGACCCAGTTCATCGGCTGCACAGGAAAATTCACCCGTTTTGGGGATGGACGGTGGCACCAAGTCGATTAACAATGCGCAATGTCAAAGCAAGACTCGACAACGTCGTAGGTGGCCAACATCATGTTTGACTTTTTTAAACGCAGCACACCGACCAAAACTGCCGAACCCCGCACCCAGCCTGCCAAGCGGCGTTCGGCCAACGAACGTGCGCGCTACGACCCCATGGAGCCCCTTCCCAAACCCGAGGTCACCGAAGGAAATGAAGACTCCGACTGGTCCCTGTGGGAAAACTCCGTCGCCTTCCAGGACAGCCAGATGTCCGACACCGAGCCATACCCCAAAACCATGCCGGCCCCGCTGGCGCCTGAAGACACTGGTGAAGCTGGCGACTCCATCCTTTCAACCGGTTACGACACAGTTCGTTCAACCGATCTTTAGTCAACGCAAATATGCTTCCGGCGGAACTTTGTGACCACTGTGAGGAACAAATACGTTTGACAGCACTGACATTTTGAGAACGTGGATTCGGCTTTTGGAGGGGTGCTGATACCATTTGGGTCTTTCGGTAACCTGTGACTTCCATGCTTTTGAAAATGCTTGACTGGCCACGCCCCATCAAGCGCGGGGTGGTGATTGCTACCGACGTGACGTTGGCCCTGCTGGCAACCTGGTTGGCCTACTCGATGCGGTTGGAAACCCTGCATTGGCCACAAGGCGGCGAGTGGTTGGCCTATGTGGTCAGCCCCGCAGTGGCAATTCCCATATTCGCCTGGTTTGGGCTGTACAAGGCCATTTTTCGCTATAGCGGCATTCATTCACTGTACAAGACCGGACAGGCCGTAGTGGTGGTGGCGGGCGCGCTGATTGCGTTCCACCTGTGGCTCAGATGGCCGCTGTTTCCTCTGACGCTGGGCGTACTGCAACCGCTGATCTTTTTTGCACTGGTGAGCATGAGCCGTGTCGTTGCACAGTTGTGGCTGAGCAGCTTCAACCTGCGGGGCCAGGTAGCGCAAGGCCGCATGCTGATTTACGGTGCTGGGGCAGCTGGCGTGCAAACATCGTCAGCCATGGCGTTTACCCGCCAGTTCAAGCTGGTTGGGTTTGTGGATGACGACGCCAGCAAAGTAGGACAAACCATCAACGGTGTGCCCGTGTACGCGCCGTCGAGTGTACCTACGGTATTGCAAAGCCTTCTGGTGACCGATATTTTGCTGGCTATGCCCAGCGCCAGTCGGGACCGACGCAACAAGATTATTCAGAGCTTGCGGGATTTGCCGGTGCATACACGCACGCTGCCCGGCCTATCTGACCTGGCGAGCGGTCGCGTGACCGTTCAGGATTTTTGCGAGCTGGATGTGGAGGACTTGCTGGGGCGCGAGGCAGTGCCACCCCAGAAAGAACTTTTGCAGCGAAGTTTGCTTGGCCAAACCATATTGGTGTCCGGTGCAGGTGGCAGCATTGGCAGTGAGTTGTGTCGCCAAATTTTGCATGAGCACCCTAAGTGCTTGGTGTTGCTGGACCACAATGAGTTTGCCCTGTACACCATTCACCGCGAATTGCTGGGTTGGTGCAAGACCCAGGACTCTTCCATTGAGCTGGTACCTGTGTTGGGCAGCGTGGCCAATCGGCGTCGCCTGGACTGGATATGCGCCAGATATCAGCCTCACACGGTTTACCACGCAGCGGCCTATAAGCATGTGCCTATGGTGGAGTGCAACCCGTCTGAGGGCATTTTCAACAATGTGTTCGGCACGGTGAACATGGCTCAGGCAGCGGTGGCCGCACGGGTGCAACGTTTTGTGCTGGTGTCAACTGACAAGGCGGTGCGCCCAACCAATCTGATGGGTGCGAGCAAGCGCATGGCCGAGCTGGTTCTGCAGGCGCTGGCTGCACAAGCCGATTCGCACGCTACATGCTTTGGCATGGTGCGGTTTGGCAACGTGCTGGGGTCCAGCGGCAGTGTGGTGCCAATGTTCAGAGAGCAAATTGTGCACGGCGGTCCTATTACTGTGACCCACCCGGAAGTAACGCGCTATTTCATGACCATACCGGAGGCGGCACAGCTGGTGCTGCAGGCTGGAGCCATGGCAACCGGTGGGGATGTGTTTGTGCTGGACATGGGCGAGCCTGTCAAAATCATCGACCTGGCACGCCGTCTGGTGGCATTGTCTGGCCTGCAGGTGCGCGATGCCCAGCAACCGGAGGGTGACATTGAAATTGCATTTGTGGGCCTGCGCCCAGGCGAAAAATTGTATGAAGAGCTTTTGATTGGCGACAACCCCACGCCGACGAGCCACCCACGCATCATGAAGGCGCATGAGGACTTCATCACCTGGCCCGCACTGCAAATGCAATTGGACCTGCTACAGGCCGCAGCAGCAGATGAAAACGTGGCCGCCATCAAGGCGGTGCTGCTGGAGTGCGTACACGGGTTTCATGAGCAGCAGGATGCTGCCATCAACTAACCCGCTGCACGCCCATAAGTGTCTTCCAGGCGGACGATGTCGTCTTCACCCAGGTACGAGCCGCTCTGTACTTCGATGATTTCCAGTGGCACTTTGCCGGGGTTGCGCAGGCGGTGAACCTGACCTAGGGGAATGTAGGTACTCTGGTTTTCGCTGAGCAGGATGACTTTGTCCCCGTTGGTGACCTCTGCGGTTCCGCTTACGACCACCCAGTGCTCGGCACGGTGGTGGTGCATTTGCAAACTTAAAGTGGCACCCGGCTTGACGACGATACGCTTGACCTGGAACCGGTCACCGTTGTCCACACTGTCATACGTACCCCAAGGGCGGGCCACATGGCGGTGGTGCTGCGCCTGGGGCACGCCCGCTGCCTCCAGCTGCGCAACCACGGTCTTGACCTGCTCTGCATGGGCAGCATCGGCCACCAGGAGTGCATCGACCGTGTCAATGATGAGGAGGTTCGCCGTGCCCAATGCCACGACCGGCCTGTGCGGTGCGTGGATAAAGGTGTTGGTAGCCCCCACCGTATGCCCATGGCCATGGATGCGGTTGCCCGAAGCGTCGGGCTCGGTCAGGTCGGCTACTGCGTTCCAGCTCCCGACGTCACTCCAGGCGGCCGAAAATGGGATCACAACAACGTTGGCTGCTTTTTCCATCACCGCGTAGTCAATGCTGTCGGACCGGCAGGCGCCAAATGCCTCCACACCCAGTCGTCGGAAGTCACCATCGTTGGTTTGTGCGGCAACGGCCAGCTCGCATGAGGCCAGTATGTCAGACGCGTGACTTTTGAGTGCATTGACCAGTGTCTTGGCCTGGATGAGGAAAATGCCTGCGTTCCAGAAATGTCCGCCGGCAAGCAACAACTCTTGAGCACTTTTGGCGTCGGGTTTTTCAATGAATCGCTGCACCGCATGGGCAGCGCCCTGCCCTGTCAACACAGCACCTTGCTGGATGTACCCATATGCAGTGCTGGGGAATGAAGGCTGAACGCCAAAGGTGACGATGGACCCTGCCTGCGCAGCTGGCGCTCCCGCGCGTATGGCCGACGCAAATGCGGCAGCATCAGGAATGTGGTGGTCAGCAGGCAAAAAAAGCAGCAGCGCATCGGGCGGGGCATTCAGAGCCGCAACAGCCATCGCAGCAGCGGTGTTGCGGGCTACAGGCTCCAGCAGGATGGTGCTCGTCACTCCCGCCGCGGAGGTGCAGGCTTGCACAAGGAAGCGATGGTCTTCGGCCGCAACAATAAGTTGCTGTGAATTGAGTAGCTTGGCCCGCTCCAAAGTGAGCTGAAGTAAGCTTTTGCCTTGGATAAGAGGCACAAACTGCTTGGGTAGTGCTTTGCGTGAAAGCGGCCACAGCCGTGTACCGCTGCCGCCGCACATGATGACGGGAATAATGGTGGTGTTGTTGGCTGGCGCTGTGCGCTCTGGTGCTGGCATAGCAAACTCCCTTGATTGAACGGGGCAAAGAGTAACATGCAGGGGCTCACCGAGAGCAACTAGCCAGTCAGTTACAAGATCTCAATATTACTGCTTCCAAATTGGGGCAGAATCGCCAATTATTTACATTGCCCGTGCAATCAGCGATGATGCATCGGACTTTTCTCCAATCTCTATTTCTTTTGGTCCATGGCCACTGCCGATCCCATACAACGCGAATCCCAGTCTGTTGCGCTCCCCGGTCTTGGAAGGGCATTGGTCAACGCGGGTAAGTTAGGCCTTAAGTCTGCAGAGGATATTTATCGCAAGGCCTTGTCGGGGAAAAGTAGTTTCATTGCAGAGTTGGTGGGCTCAGGAGCCGTATCGGCGTCAGACTTGGCCCACACACTTTCGGCAGCCTTTGCGGCTCCGTTGCTCGACTTGGATGCTATTGACTACCAGCGCTTGCCAAAGGGACTGCTGGACAGCAAGATTTGTAGCGACTACCGGGTCGTTGTGCTGAGCAAGCGAAGTAACCGCCTTATTGTCGCGACCGCGGATCCCTCGGATCAAGCTGCTGCAGAAAAAATCAAGTTTTCGACCCAAATGGGGGTCGACTGGGTCATAGCAGAGTACGACAAGCTCTCCAAAATAGTTGACGCCAATGCAACCACTGCCACTGAGGCGATGGAGGACATTATTGGCGGGGATTTTGAATTTGACGAGTCTGCAGCAGAAGCCATCGTAGACAACGACAAGTCAAACACTGCAGAGGTGGAAGATGCGCCAGTAGTGCGTTTCCTGCACAAAATGTTGCTGGATGCCTTCAGCATGCGTGCATCGGATTTGCACTTCGAACCCTATGAGCACAGCTACAGGGTACGTTTTCGCATAGATGGTGAATTGCGCGAGATTGCATCGCCTCCAATCGCTATCAAGGACAAACTGGCGTCACGAATCAAGGTTATTTCCCGCATGGATATTTCGGAGAAGCGGGTTCCCCAGGACGGGCGAATGAAGCTCAAAGTGGGTCCAGATCGGGTCATTGATTTTCGGGTGAGCACGCTCCCGACCTTGTTTGGGGAGAAGATCGTGATCCGTATTCTGGATCCGAGCAGTGCAAAGCTGGGTATAGATGCACTTGGGTATGAACCGGAAGAAAAAGCCCGTTTGCTCAAGGCCATTGCAAGGCCGTACGGCATGATTCTCGTCACGGGGCCAACGGGTTCAGGGAAAACTGTTTCACTTTATACCTGCCTGAACCTGTTAAACCAGCCTGGTGTCAATATTGCCACCGCTGAAGATCCATCTGAGATAAATTTGCCCGGTGTCAATCAGGTGAACGTCAATGAAAAGGCTGGCCTTACTTTTGCCGCTGCCTTGAAGTCGTTCTTGCGCCAGGATCCGGACATCATTATGGTTGGTGAAATTCGCGACTTGGAGACAGCGGATATTTCTATTAAAGCGGCCCAAACGGGGCATTTGGTTTTGTCGACTCTACACACAAACGATGCGCCTGCAACGCTTACGCGCATGCGTAACATGGGGATAGCCGCATTCAATATTGCGTCGAGTGTCATTCTGATTACCGCGCAACGTTTGGCGCGGAGACTTTGTACCAATTGCAAGTCGCCAGTTGAGATTCCACGTGTGGCGCTGCTTGACGCGGGTTTCAAAGAATCTGACTTGGACGGAAGCTGGAAACCATATAAAGCAGTGGGATGCTCGGCTTGCAGCAATGGTTACAAAGGACGGGTAGGAATCTACCAGGTGATGCCTATTAGCGAGGAAATTCAACGGATCATTCTGCGCGATGGAAGTTCGATGGATATCGCTGCGCAGTCAGAACTTGAAGGCGTACGTTCCCTGCGACAGTCCGGCCTTAGCAAAGTGAAACTCGGAATGACTTCACTGGAAGAAGTTCTGGCCGTAACAAATGAATAGCAAATAACCGAAGGCAACCTATGGCAACCGCAAAGACCGGTGACAGCAGCAAAGATGCTGTCTATGAATGGGAAGGCAAGGACCGCAATGGAAAACAGGTTCGCGGGGAGATTCGCGCTGCTGGAGAGAACCAGGTAAAGGCATCGCTCAGACGACAAGGTGTGACGCCTACAAAAATAAAAAAGCGCCGCATGAGCGCGGGAAAATCCATAAAGCCGAAGGACATGGCCATATTCACGCGGCAACTTGCAACAATGATGAAGGCTGGCGTACCGCTGCTGCAGGCTTTTGACATTGTGGGACGCGGCAACCCAAATCCCCGTGTGACGAAACTATTAAACGATATTCGAACCGATGTGGAGACCGGTACTTCACTTAGTGTGGCGTTCCGGAAGTTTCCGCTTTACTTTGACAACCTCTATTGCAACCTCGTCGAGGCGGGTGAGTCGGCAGGTATTTTGGACCAGTTGTTGGATCGCTTGGCGGTCTATATGGAAAAGACCGAGGCTATCAAGTCGAAGATTAAATCCGCTTTGATGTACCCGATATCGGTTCTCGTGGTTGCCTTTGTGGTGGTGGCAGTGATCATGATTTTTGTGATTCCATCTTTCAAGTCAGTATTTTCGTCATTTGGGGGCGAGTTGCCGATGCCTACGCTGGTGGTCATCGCCATGAGCGAGTTTTTTATCCAATACTGGTATTTGATTTTTGGCGGTCTTGGTGGTGGTTTCTATTTCTTTATGGAGTCCTGGAAGCGCAACAAAAAAATGCAAGCAGTGATGGACAGGGTCATGCTGAATCTGCCGATATTTGGGGTGCTAGTTGAAAAATCATGTATTGCGCGTTGGACAAGAACACTTTCGACCATGTTCGCAGCCGGTGTTCCTTTGGTTGAAGCGCTGGATTCTGTAGGCGGTGCGGCTGGAAACAATGTATTCACGGAAGCGACAGTCAAAATCCAGCAGGAGGTTTCGACCGGTACCGCGCTAACGGCGGCAATGACAAATGCCAATCTTTTTCCATCAATGGTTTTGCAGATGTGTGCGATTGGCGAGGAATCGGGTTCAATTGACCACATGCTTGGTAAGGCAGCCGATTTCTATGAAGCTGAAGTGGACGACATGGTGGCGGGTATATCCAGTTTGATGGAGCCCATCATCATTGTGATTCTGGGGACACTCATCGGTGGGATTGTGGTTGCCATGTACCTGCCTATCTTCAAATTGGGTCAGGTCGTTTGATGCCGCTGGATTTGCAATGGTTCACTGCGTCGGTGTTCGCTGTTTTTGGTCTTTTGATTGGCAGCTTTCTCAATGTAGTGGTGTACCGTTTGCCCAAGATGATGGAACGGCAATGGTCCAATGAATGCGCAGAAATATCGGGGAAGCCGAGAGACGAGGCGACACCATTCAACTTGGTAGTACCTAGGTCGCGTTGCCCACATTGCGGCCATCCAATTCACTGGTATGAGAATGTACCGGTCCTGAGCTACATGGCTCTCCGTGGGAGGTGCTCTAAGTGCAAAGCAAACATCAGCATTCGTTATCCCTTGGTAGAAGTCCTAACATCCGGACTGTTTTTCTTTTGTGGATGGCATTGGGGGGCAACTTTGCAAGGATTGCTTTGGTGCGCGTTCTCAGCCATGCTTCTGGCTTTGGCGTTGATTGACTGGGACACAACGCTGTTGCCGGATGATTTGACGTTGCCACTGCTATGGCTGGGTTTGCTGGCTGCCGCTATGAATTGGACACCAGTTGGATTAAACAACGCCTTCTGGGGGGTCGTGGGTGGCTATATATCATTGTGGTTGATATATTGGGCCTTCAAGCTGGCTACTGGCAAAGAGGGCATGGGTTACGGGGATTTCAAACTGTTTGCCTCATTGGGCGCCTGGTTTGGTTGGCAAACCTTGATTCCCATCATCTTAATGGCATCGGTAATTGGCGCCATTATTGGGATTGCCATGAAATTTACCACGGGATTGCGTGAGGGTGGCTATGTTCCATTCGGACCCTTCTTGGCTGGCGCTGGCTTTGCTGGCCTGTTTCTAGGAAACAATGCCTTGCAACGTGCAGTAGGACTCTGAGCCTGTGAGGAAGGCGCACGTGGCACTTCGCCTCGGACTGACAGGTGGCATTGGTAGTGGCAAGAGCACCGTTGCTTCCTTGTTCGCCAAGAGGGGGGCTGCACTCATTGATGCAGATGCCATTTCACGGGCCGTGACGAGCACAGGTGGCTTGGCTATCGACGCCCTGAGGAAGGCGTTTGGCCCAACAATGTTAACGCCCTACGGTGCACTGGACCGGGACCAGATGCGCTCCTTGATATTTTCAGATCCGTCAGCCAAATCTCGGTTGGAAGAGATCGTGCACCCGCTTGTTGGATCGGCAATTGCAGAGCAGGCCCGTCAAGCAAATGTGGCGGGCGCTAGCTGCATTGTTTTTGACATTCCACTGTTGGTTGAGTCACACCACTGGAGAGCGTCGCTAGATCGCATTTTGGTGGTGGATTGCTCTGAAGGAACTCAAATTCTCAGGGTGGCGTCCCGCAATGGTTTTTCCGTAGATGCGGTCAGGAAGATAATTTCCTCACAGGCCCCACGAACATTGCGGCTGAACGCGGCGGATGCCATTGTGTTTAACGATGGGATTACCATCGACGATCTCGCACAGCATGTACATGAAATATGCGCCCAGTTCGAGCTATGATTCGGCCACCGGAAATATCAGCGTGATCCTATACGAATACCCCTTCAACGAGCGAATTCGCACGTATCTGCGGCTTGAACACTTATTTTTGCGTCTGTCTGAATTGATGGCACGCGAGAATTCTCTGGATCACCACTTCGCAATTGCCACCATGTTTGAGGTGATGGACGTAGGTGCACGCGCCGACCTGAAGTCTGATGTACTGAAAGATCTGGACAAACAAAAGCAGGTACTGAACGTGTACCGGGGCAATCCTGCAATTTCTGAAGGAGTCCTGGATGGGGTCATTCAAAAACTAGAGCAGTGTTTTTCCACATTGAATGCGCAACCTGGAAAGGCTGGGCAGGCACTGACTGAGAACGACTGGCTTATGAGTATTCGCAGCAGAGTGGGTATTCCAGGTGGCACCTGTGAATTTGATTTACCTGCATATTTTGCGTGGCAGCACCAGGAAGCGGGTTCCCGGCAGGCTGATTTGCAGCGCTGGGCCTCAACGCTGGCGCCCTTGGCTGAATCTATTCAGCTGCTTCTGAAACTGTTACGTGACTCTGGCGCACCGCAAAAAGTGATTGCGGTAGGCGGGCAGTTTCAACAGAATTTGCCACAAGGGAGAACGTTTCAGCTGTTGCGCCTTTCATTGAATGACGAGCTGCAGTTGGTACCAGAAATCAGCGGCAACCGCCTGATGGTGTCCATTCGATTGATGCGGCATGGCGATGATGACCGACTACAAACCTGCACGGAAGACGGTGCTTTCGAACTGACACTTTGTTCGTAGTCGGGATAGCTGTGCCAGTTGATCACTCTCACAATCATTCCGGCCCACCAATGGTGGACCGGATTGTTCGCTGCCCCACTTGCGGTGGTGACAGCGTTTACGGACTATCAAACATTGCGCGGCCATTTTGCAGCGACCGTTGCAAGAATATGGACTTTGGTGCTTGGGCAAGCGAGAACTTCAGGGTAGCGGCCCCCGCTACGTCAATAGATATAGAGCCTGGCGAGCCCCGTGTTCACTAGAACGTGTTGGGGGCAGTGCGACAGGTGGCGCCTCTGAATTGTTGTTCATCGGCAAACCACTGTAGTACGGGCAAGGTGCCAGGAAGAACCGGGTTTACCTGCACCGGTAGTCGCTCCCACGAAAAGGACTGTGCCTCACGCATTTCAAGCGCTCCGGCCCAGTCGAATACTTTGCAAAAGTGCAGCCGAACCAGGGCGTGAGGGTAGTCGACCATTTCAACTTTCCAGGGGTGCGCAGTACCGATCTGAATTCCGAGCTCTTCTTGCAATTCCCGCTGGAGCGCTTGCTCAACTGTTTCGCCAGGCTCTAACTTGCCGCCAGGAAACTCCCAAAAACCGGCATATGGTTTGCCGGACGGACGTGAGGTCAACAAGAAGGTCCCATCCGCCTGCAACAGAACACCCACAGCGACGTCAATCACCGGGCGCCCAGTGCCGCCATGGCGGTACTGGGCGGGATCTGCCACGATGGGGGGGCGGACGGTCATGCAATGGTGCCGTGCCGACCCGCGTAGTCACGGGCAAACTGCCATGCTACCCGGCCACTGCGCGAGCCACGCTCCAACGCCCACACCAGCGCCTCGGCGCGCGCCTCTGCTACGTGAGTCTGACTGGTGCCTAATGCTGTTAGCCACTGTGCAACAATTTGCAAATATTCGTCTTGGCTGAACGCATAGAAGCTCACCCACAGTCCAAAGCGCTCTGAAAGTGATATCTTCTCTTCCACGACTTCACCCGGGTGGACTTCCCCATTGGCTGTGTGGGTGTAGGTGAGATTTTCGGCCATGTATTCGGGCAGGAGGTGGCGACGGTTGCTGGTTGCGTAAATGAGTACGTTTGGGGTTGCAGCGGAAACTGATCCGTCCAGCACAGACTTGAGTGCTTTGTAGCCTGGCTCACCTTCTTCGAAGCTCAGATCATCGCAAAATACGATAAATTTCTCGGGACGCTGTGCGACGAGTTCAACGATATCGGGCAAGTCGACCAGTTCTGCCTTGTCGACTTCGATCAGACGCAATCCCTTTGCAGCATAGGCGTGAAGACACGCTCGGATCAGCGAAGATTTTCCGGTGCCGCGAGAGCCTGTGAGCAGTACGTTGTTGGATGGCAGGCCGCGAACAAATTGTTCGGTATTGCGCTGAATTTTCTCTTTCTGGATGTCGATTTCTTTGAGGTCGGACAGGTTCATTGCTCCAATGTTCCCAACAGGTGCAATGACGCCCTGTCCGGTACTGCGCCGACGGTAACGAAACGCAATGGAACTGTTCCAGTCAGGTTGCAACAGAGCGTGAGGCAGCGCGGACTCTATCCGTTCCATGAGCAATTCAGCGCGTGCCAGGAACGCGATCAGGCGGTCTTCCATAGAATCAGGACCGGTAATCTGCGTTGATGGTTACGTATTCGTGGCTAAGGTCGCAGGTCCAGACCGTGTCAGTCGCTGCTCCACGTCCCAGGTTGACGTGCACCGTGATTTCGCTTTTTTTCATGACGCGCTGGCCATGTTCTTCGCGGTAGGCGGGGTTGCGACCGCCTTGTGTGGCGACGTGCACATCATCCAGATACAACTCAATACCGGCTTGATCCAGGTCGTCAATTCCGGCATAACCAACCGCTGCAAGAATGCGTCCCAAATTGGGGTCACTGGCAAAAAAGGCTGTTTTTACCAGTGGTGAATGGGCAATGGCGTAGGCGACTTTTCGGCATTCTATGGAGTCTTTCCCCCCATCGACCTTGATCGTGATGAATTTGGTAGCGCCTTCGCCGTCGCGAACGATGGCCTGGGCCAGATTGCGAGCGACATCCAGCAGGGCGACTTTGAGTGCCTGTCCGTCTGGCGAATCCAGAGAGGCGATGGGTGCGTTCCCGGCCCTGTTGGATGCAATGACGATGAGCGAGTCGTTGGTAGAGGTATCGCCATCAACCGTCACGCGGTTGAACGAACCTTCAGCCAACTCCAGCGCGAGTTGTTGCATAACGGCTTGGTCGATACAGGCATCAGTTGCAATGAAGCCGAGCATGGTGGCCATGTTGGGACGGATCATGCCGGCACCCTTGCTAATGCCGGTAATATGTACGGTCTTGTTACCAATGTTCACTCGTTTGCCAAATGCCTTGGGGACGGTGTCCGTGGTCATAATGCCTTCGGCGGCACGCATCCAGTTTCCTGGCTGTGCATTTGCGATGGCCCCATCAAGGCCCGCTTCAATACGATCAATGGGAAGTGGTTCCATGATCACGCCAGTAGAAAATGGCAGGACTTGGCTGGTTTCAACACCCAGCTTTTGGGCAAGCGCGATGCAGGTGCTGCGCGCGCGTGCAATGCCATCAACACCAGTGCCCGCATTGGCGTTGCCGGTATTGATGAGCATGGCCCTGATTCCTTTTCCCAAAGCCAGATGCTCGCGACAGATTTGAACAGGCGCAGCACAGAACCTGTTGGTCGTAAAGACACCGGCTACTGATGCCCCCTGGTCTATCAGGAAAACCGATAGATCTTTACGGCCCGCCTTTCGCACATCAGCTTCAGTGACGCCAATTTGTACTCCGTCAATCGGAAAAAGGGTTTCAGGATCAGGTGCAGACAGGTTGACCGGCATTATTGGCTTTCAGGCTAGTTTTCCGTGGCAGTGCTTGAACTTCTTTCCGCTGCCGCAAGGGCAAGCATCATTACGCCCTACCCTTGCAAATGCGTCAGAACCTGAAGCCGGACGCACGGTTCCGGGGTCCAAAACGGTCTGAACTTCCCCAGTCTCGGTTGGAGCACTGTAGGTTACGTTGGAGAGAGTTTCTCCGCGAGTCTCAATCTCGCTTGCGGCCTCTTCGAGTTGCTCATTCGACTGAACTTTGACGGTCATCAATATCTTGGTTACTTCATTTTTAACAGAGTCAAGCAACTGCCCAAACAATTCAAAGGCTTCGCGCTTGTACTCTTGCTTGGGTTGCTTTTGGGCGTATCCGCGCAAATGAATGCCCTGGCGCAAGTAGTCCAGAGAACTTAGATGATCACGCCAATGGGTATCAATACTTTGCAGCAAGACCATGCGCTCAAACTGGGTGAAATTCTCCAATCCAACCTGCTCAACCTTGGCACTGAACACAGCATCGGCGGCATGCGCCACCGTAGTGAGCAGGTCTTCCCCGGAAATGGCTTCCGCATCCTGAACTTGCTTTTGAAGGTTTAGATTGATCTGCCAGTCGTCACCCAATACTTTTTGAAGCGAAGCGATGTCCCACTGTTCTTCAACGGACTCATGCGGCACGTACTGGCGCACCAAATCATGGAAGCAACCCTCCCGCAACGAAGCAATCTGGGCTGTGAGGTCCTTGGCGTCCAAGATGGCATTTCGCTGCTGGTAGATCACTTTACGCTGATCGTTGGATACGTCATCGTACTCGAGCAGTTGCTTTCGCATGTCAAAGTTACGCGCCTCTACTTTGCGCTGCGCACTCTCAATGCTGCGGGTGACAATACCGGCCTCAATGGCTTCACCATCGGGCATCTTGAGGCGGTCCATGATGGCTTTCACGCGATCACCAGCGAATATGCGCATGAGCGAGTCGTCAAGGCTCAAGTAAAAGCGCGAGGAACCGGGGTCCCCTTGTCGGCCTGAACGTCCGCGCAACTGGTTGTCGATGCGCCGCGACTCATGTCGTTCGGTGGCGATGATCCGCAAGCCGCCCAATGCCTTGATCTTCTCGTGATCGGTTGCCCATTCCGAGCGAATTTGCTCGATTTTTTTCCGCTTGGCTGAATCGTCGAGTGTCTGATCTTCTTCAATCAA
>DAOQRI010000015.1:0-15779 GCA_035355475.1 Rhodoferax sp.
AAGTACATGTCTACAACAATTTGTTTGAGGGTGACAGCGATGCTCCCTACCCCTACGGCTATTCGCTGGGAATCGGCCACCAGTCCCGTATCTACAGCGAGCGCAACGCCTGGGTGACGCCCGCAACAGTGCGCCCGGGCCAACTGGTGCGCGTATTCAAGGGCAGCCGCTTCTCTGACAGCGGGTCCATTCACAACGGTTCCGCGCTGGACTTGGCAGATGTATTGCGCACAGCACATCCCGGTGGAGATTGGGCGGGCGGCGCGGGGTGGACGCCCGGCCTTTTTCTGGCGCAAGACAGCGCCGCCGAGGTTCCCACCCGGGTTCGCGCCGGTGCCGGTGCTGGACGAGGAAAGGCAGACTGACGATGCAAAGCTTTATGGACCAAGACTTCCTGCTGGATACACCCATCGCGCAACAACTTTACCGGGATGTTGCGGCTGATCTGCCCATCATTGACTACCACTCCCACTTGCAGCAGGGCGAAATTGCGGCGAAAAAGCGGTTCCGCAATATTGCAGAGTTGTGGCTGGCCGGTGACCACTACAAGTGGCGCCTGATGCGCAGCGCCGGCGTGAGCGAAGACTTCGTGACGGGGAGTCAAAGTGACGAAGCCAAGTTTCTTGCCTTTTGTCGCGTGCTGCCGCTGGCCGCAGGGAACCCCATTTACCACTGGTGCCACTTGGAGCTTCAGCGTCTGTTTGGCATTGCGCTCACCATCAACGCCGCGAATGCGCCCCGCATCTGGGAGCAGGCCAATGCACGCCTGGCCAGTATGACCTGCTGGACGCTGCTGGAGCAGGCCAAGGTGGAAGTCGCGTGCACGACGGACGACCCGGTTGACGACTTGGCACAGCACGAAGTAATTGCACGTTCAGAACTGTCCACCCGGGTATTGCCGGCTTTTCGCCCCGATGCCGCGATGCGCATCAATCGGCCTGGTTTCCCTGAGTACCTGGCCACTCTGGGCTCAGTGACCGGTGTGCCCATTCAACGTTACACAGACCTGGTAGCGGCACTGGCCGATCGCGTCGCGTACTTTCATGAGCGTGGCGCGCGTATTTCGGACCACGCCATCGATTTACCCATCAGCAGTGATGACGTTTCCGTCGATGCGTGTGAGGCGCTTCTGTCTAAGCGGCTGTCGGGTGGGGCCCTCAGTGAGGTTGAGCAGGCCGTCTACCAGCGCAGACTGCTGCAAGATCTGGGCGCCATCTATGCGCGCCACCAGTGGACTATGTGCCTGCACATAGGCGCTCAGCGCAACAACAACCAACGTGGCATGCAGATGCTGGGGCCAGACACCGGCTACGACGCCATTTCTGATGCAGGCCATAGCCGTGGCATTGCCGGTCTGCTGGATGCGCTGGATGCGGACGGACTCTTACCCAAGACTATGCTGTTCTGTTTGAACCCGGCCATGAATGAAATGCTGGCTGCATTGATTGGCTGTTTTCAGGATGGCAGTGTGGTCGGCAAAGTGCAGATGGGTCCCGCCTGGTGGTTCAATGACCACAAAGACGGCAACCTGAGGCAACTGCGCGCACTGGCCAACCATGGAGTGTTGGGCACCTTTGTCGGCATGGTGACGGATTCGCGCAGCTTTGCGTCCTATCCGCGTCACGACTATTTTCGCCGGCTGCTATGCCGCCAGTTGGGGCGCTGGGTACATGACGGCGAGTACCCCAACGACCAGGAGGCACTGCAAACTATTGTGCGCGGGGTCTGCTATGACAACGCCAAGCGGTATTTCGCGCTATGACAGATAAGCGTGCCAAGGTGCTGTGCATCCATCCTGACGACGACATGCTGGTTGCACTTGAAGATTTGCGTGCGGGTGACACTGTAGAGTGGTCCGGGATACTGTTGCACGTCAGTACACCGGTTCAGCGCAAGCATAAGATTGCGCGCCATGACTGCGTGCAGGGGGACATCCTACGACTCTATGGAACACCGGTTGGCAAAGCCACGCAGTCCATAGGAGCCGGTTGCGCAGTCACCACAGACAACCTGGAGCACTATGCGCCAATCCCGGAACTCCGTGCAACGCAGTTGCCGGTCTGGGCTGCTCCGGACGTTCAACGCTGGCAGAACGCAACTTTCCAAGGCGTGGTCCGAGCGGATGGTCGGGTTGGAACGGCCAACCATTGGCTCATCTTTCCGCTCGTATTTTGCGAGAACCGCAATGTGGAGCAACTGCGCGATGCATTGGTGCGACCGCTGGGATATGGCCAGGACGAACTGGCGGATTTCACGCGTGCTCTTCTGGGGGGGCGTACTTCCGATGCGACTGCCACGACGAGGCCATTTCCGTATGTGGATGGGGTTCGCATCATCACCCATCAAGGTGGATGCGGGGGCACGCGTGCGGATGCGCGATCGTTGTGCCGCATCCTGGCCGCCTATGCGGATCATCCCAATGTGGCGGGTGTCACTGTATTCAGCCTAGGATGCCAAAACGCACAGGTTGATATGTTCAAGTCGGCACTGGCTGAAAAGAACACCCAGTTTGACAAACCCTGCCTGATCTACGAGCAGCAAAAGTGGGAGGGTGGTGAAGCGGCCATGATGAAGGCCGTGGTGCAGGACACACTTCAGCAGTTGGCCATTGCCAATGAAGTTCGCCGCCAACCGGTGCCACTGTCGTACCTGCGCATCGGCGTCAAGTGTGGAGGCTCCGATGGATTTTCTGGAATCACGGCCAACCCGGTTCTGGGCCTGGTGTCGGACCGTCTGGTGGCGCTGGGAGGCGCGTCCATTCTGTCGGAATTTCCAGAACTCTGCGGCGTCGAGTCCAGCCTAGTGGCGCGCTGCGTGCACGAGGTCGACCAAAGGCGGTTCTTGGACTTGATGAAGGACTTCGAGGCCCGTGCGCATGCCGCAGGGACCCGATTTGCCGACAACCCCAGCCCGGGCAATATCCGTGACGGGTTGATCACAGATGCCATGAAATCCGCCGGCGCCGCACGCAAGGGGGGCAGTTCGCCAATCGTTGCCGTGCTGGACTATGGCGAGGTTGCCACGCAGTCCGGGCTATCACTCTTGTGTGCGCCAGGAAACGACGTAGAGTCGGTAACTGCCTTGGTTTCAGCGGGTGCCAATGTGGTGCTCTTCACCACCGGGTTGGGCACCCCTACAGGCAACCCGATTGCTCCTGTCGTCAAGGTGTCCAGCAACACCGATGTCGCCACGCGTTTATCGGAACTGATCGATTTTGACTGCGGCACCATTCTGCAAGGCGCTGACCCTGAAGCCTTGGCTGATGCGCTGCTGGCGCAGATTGTGGCCACTGCGTCCGGGCAAACGCAGACCCAGGCCGACCGATTGGGCCAGCACGACTTCATCTTCTGGCGGCGCGATATTTCACTATGAATGAAGCTGGGTCACTTCCACACCTGCGTCGCGAAATACCATTCACCTTGCCCATTCGTGTGTTGCAGTTTGGCCAAGGTAACTTCTTGCGCGGATTTGTGGACTGGCAGATTGATGTTCTGAATGAACGCTGTGGCCTGAGCCTGGGTGTAGTGATCGTCCGGCCCACGTCTCGCTCGACGGCTCCTTTACTTGACACACAGGGGGGGTGCTACACCACGATACTACGCGGTCCGGACGAAAGCGGCACATTGCAAACAGAGGTGCGACAGATTGCATGTGTGCAGCGTGAACTCGATTTAGCCATCCACTATTCTGACTATCTGCAGCTGGCGCATAACCCGGATGTCCGCTTCATTGTTTCCAACACCACCGAAGCAGGCATAACCATTAATGACAGTGACGGGTATGCAGACCGACCGCCTTCGTCTTTTCCTGCCAAGCTCACACGCTGGTTGTTTGAGCGGTTTGTGCACTTTGGCGGGGACACCCAAAAAGGCGTCATCCTGCTGCCTTGCGAACTGATCGAGGCCAATGGACCGGCACTGCGCATTGCTGTTACTCACTTCGCCAGGGTTTGGCAATTGGAGTCAGCATTTCAGACCTGGTTAGACCGGTGCTGTCATTTTTGCTCCACGCTGGTGGACCGCATCGTGACGGGCTACCCCTGCACTGAAGTCAAGACCCTACAGGAGGAGTTGGGTTACCGGGATCACTTTATGGTTGCCGGTGAGCGCTACCACTATTGGGCGATTGAGGCGCCGCCATCGGTGTCGAAGGAGTTGCCATTGGACCGCGCGGGATTGAATGTGCACTGGACTGACGACCTGCCATCCATTCGCCTGCGCAAGGTGGCCATCCTCAACGGTGCACACACGGTGCTGGCTGCCGTCGGATTGCTGGCAGGCGTACGCACGGTTGATGAAGCCATGCGCGACCCTGACCTACGGGCCTTCCTGCAGGCGACGCTCGATGAAGAGATCATCCCATCGCTGCCATTCGCTGTGGTTCATTCGCAGGCCTATGCAAGCGATGTTTTGCTGCGATTTAGCAACCCGCATATTCAGCATTCACTTGAGGCGATTGCGCTCAACATGGAGAGCAAGTGCATCGTACGGTTGCTGCCACAAGTGCACTGCTTCCATCGGGCTACGGGTCGATTGCCGCCGCGTCTCGTCTTTGCGCTTGCGGCGGCGAAAACTCTGTGTGGGCCGTCCGGTGGCGCGTTGGACAAAGCGGCGAATGGCATCACGGGATTGGCCGTGCAGATGTTGACGGCGTGCCATGCTATTGAGGAAAAGGGCGTGCGCGCGGGCCTTGCGGCTGCAACGGTCGATGAGGCACCGAATTCGCAGGGCGCGTAGGCGAAATATCAGTAGATAATATAATTTGAAACACGTTTTCAGAGAAACCAAAACAAATGGATGATGATTCCCTAGATGCCAAGCAGCCGGAGTCGGTTGCCGCCGTGCTCAAGACCTTTGGTTTGTTGCAGGCGCTGGCAGAGCGCAGTGAAACCGGCATTTCAGACCTGTCTGTGCGACTGGCCATGCCAAAGGCCACGGTCTATCGCTTTTTGCAGACCATGATGACGCTGGGCTATGTGCGGCAGGAGGCGGACAGCGAACGCTATGGCCTGACCATGAAGGTGTTCGAGCTGGGCACCAAAGCCCTGCAGTACCCCGAGCTCGTGGACCTGGCCAAGCACCACATGCAGATGCTGGCCGACAAAACCGGTGAAACCGTGCACCTGGGCACGCTGATCGACAGCGAAATCATCTACGTGCACAAGGTGGACTCACGCCACATGCTGGGCATGTATTCCAAAGTCGGCCGACGCGCGCCATTGCACTGCACCGCCATTGGCAAGGTGCTGCTGGCCTGGGAGCACCCGGACCGCCGCGCGATGATTCTGCAAGGGGCAGAGTTCACCAAATACCGGGAAAAAACCATTGTGGAGCCCGCCGCCTTTGCCCAGGAACTGGAGCGGGTCAAGGAACAGGGGTTTGGCGAAGACCGTGAAGAGTTTGACGACCACATCCGCTGCCTGGGTGTTCCCATCTTTGACCGATTGAACCGACCGGTGGCGGGCATGAGCATTTCATTCCCGACCTTCCGTTACGACCCTGCGCGGGAAGGCGAGGTGGTTGCCATGTTGACCGAGGCCAGCCGCGACATTTCGGCGCGCCTGGGGTGCACCCAGTTTCCGCTGGATGCGATTGCCTAGTGTGTCCGCACGCGTTAAGCGAATGTTGCTACTAAAAAAATAGCAGTATCGTCATATTCTATGAGGGCTAGAGGCTGATTTCCTTATATCAGCCGCAGCGCTGTCAATTCTGGAATCTGCGCTTCACCCGCCAGCCCAATGCGTCCCTGGGTAATCAGGTTGCGCACCAACTCCATGTCGCTGGCCAGGCTGCGGTCCACCATCATGGCGGGCGACACAGATCGCACCAAAGCCAGAATGCCCTCCAGTACCGGTGAGCTTTTCAGGGGGCGCAGGAATTCGATGCCTTGGGCTGCGGCCAGCAGCTCAATTGCGATGATGTATTCGGTGTTGCGCAGCATCTGCTGCAGGCGCCGCGCGGCAAAGGTGGCCATGCTCACATGGTCTTCCTGGTTGGCGCTGGTGGGCAGGCTGTCCACACTGGCGGGGTGGGCCAATGACTTGTTTTCGGAGGCCAAAGACGCTGCCGTCACGTGAACGATCATGAATCCGGAGTTCAGACCCGGCTCGGGCGTCAGAAAGGCCGGCAGACGCGACACCACGGTGTCCACCAGCATGGCGATGCGCCGTTCGGAAATGGCTCCTACTTCAGCGATCACGATCGCCAGCGCATCGGCCGCCAGAGCGACCGGTTCGGCGTGAAAGTTTCCGCCTGAAACCAGACTTGCAGTGTCGGCAAAGACCAGCGGATTGTCCGTCACAGCGTTGGCTTCCCGCAGCAGCACGTCGGCCGCGTAACGCATCTGGTCCAGACACGCACCCATTACCTGGGGCTGGCAGCGCAGGCAATAGGGGTCTTGCACACGGTCATCACCTTCCAGGTGTGACTTGCGAATGGCGCTACCGACGGCCAGCGCACGGTAGGCTGCGGCGCACGCGATCTGGCCGGGCTGGCCACGCACCGCGTGGATGCGTGCGTCAAATGGACCGTCGCTACCGCGCGCTGCGTCCAGTGTCACCGCGCCCGAGATCACTGCGGCTTCAAGCAACCGTTCGGTGGCGAACAGGGCGTCAATGGCCAACGCGGTGGATACTTGCGTGCCATTGATCAGCGCTAGGCCTTCCTTGGCCGACAGCTTGAGGGGTTCGAGCTTTGCCATTTGCAAGGCTTTGGCGGCGGGCATGCGGGTGTTGCCATAGAACACTTCACCTTCGCCAATCAGCGGCAGGCACAGGTGGGCCAATGGGGCCAGGTCGCCCGATGCGCCGACCGAACCCTGGGCGGGAATGACGGGCGTTAGCCCCAAGTTGTAAAACGCAAAGAGGCGGTCAATGACCAGCTCGCGAATACCAGAGTAGCCACGCGCCAGGCTGGCTGCCTTCATCAACAAAATCAAGCGCACCACGGGTTCGGACAGGGGCTCGCCCACACCCACCGCGTGTGAGCGCAGCAGGTTGAGTTGCAGGGTTTCCAGATCGGCCTGCGCAATACGCTGGTTGGCCAGTTTGCCAAAGCCGGTGTTGACGCCATAGACCGCCGCGCCGCCTTGCGCAGCCTGGTGGACCAGATCGGCACTGGCGCGTATGCCAGGTCGCGCCGCCGCGTCCAGCGTCAAGGGTGTGATGTGGGCGTGCAGTTGGCGCAGTTGCGCCAGGGTCAGGTGGCCGGGTTGGATGTTCATGTCAGCATGGGCAGGTTGAGGTTGTTCTCTTTGGCGCACTTCCGGGCGATGTCATAGCCGGCATCGGCGTGGCGCATGACGCCGGTGGCCGGATCGTTGAACAGTACACGGCCCAGCTTGTCGGCAGCCTCTGCTGTGCCGTCGGCGACGATGACCACCCCGCTGTGCTGCGAGTAGCCCATGCCGACACCACCACCGTGGTGCAGGCTGACCCAGGTGGCGCCGCTGGCTGTGTTGAGCAGGGCGTTCAAGAGGGGCCAGTCACTGACCGCATCGCTGCCATCCATCATGGCCTCGGTCTCGCGGTTGGGCGAGGCGACCGAGCCGCTGTCCAGGTGGTCGCGGCCAATGACGATGGGGCCTTTCAGTTCACCGCTCTTCACCATCTCATTGAAGGCCAACCCGGCCAGGTGTCGCTCACCCAGGCCAATCCAACAGATGCGTGCAGGCAAGCCCTGGAAGGCGATGCGCTCCTGCGCCATGTCCAGCCAACGGTGCAGGCCGGCGTTGTGCGGGAACAGTTCTTTCATCTTGGCGTCGGTCTTGCGGATGTCTTCAGGGTCGCCACTGAGGGCCACCCAGCGGAAGGGGCCTACACCGCGGCAGAACAGCGGACGCACATAGGCGGGTACAAAGCCGGGGTAGTCAAACGCATCGGACACGCCAAAATCCTTTGCCACCTGGCGCAGGTTGTTGCCGTAGTCGACAGTGGGTATGCCCATGGCGTGAAACTCGAGCATGGCCTGCACATGCACGGCGCAGGACTCTCCGGCAGCTTTTGTCAGCGCCGCGTGTTGGGTTGAGTCCTTCTGCGCGGCCTTCCATCGCGCTACGCTCCAGCCCGACGGCAGGTAGCCGTTGATGATGTCGTGCGCAGAAGTCTGGTCGGTGACGATATCGGGGCGGATGCCACCCGCTTTGGCACGCTTCACGAGTTCGGGCACGATGTCGGCCGCGTTGCCGCACAGGGCGATGGACACTGCTTTTTTCTCGGCCGTATATTTGGCAATGCGTGCCAGGGCGTCATCCAGGTCAGTAGCCTGCTCATCCACATAGCGGGTGCGCAGACGGAAGTCGATAGAACTTTGCTGGCACTCAATGTTCAACGAGCAGGCGCCTGCAAACGTGGCGGCCAGCGGTTGCGCACCACCCATACCACCCAGACCAGCGGTCAGCACCCAGCGTCCAGTCAGGTCGCCGTTGTAGTGCTGGCGGCCTGCCTCCACAAACGTCTCATAGGTGCCTTGCACGATGCCCTGGCTGCCGATGTAGATCCAGCTGCCCGCTGTCATCTGGCCATACATCATCAGGCCCTTGCGGTCCAGCTCATTGAAGTGCTCCCAGTTCGCCCACTTGGGAACCAGGTTGGAGTTGGCGATCAGCACGCGCGGCGCGCCCTCGTGGGTGCGGAATACGCCGACCGGCTTGCCGGACTGCACCAACAACGTCTCATTGGTCTTCAGTTTGCGCAGCGAGTCCAGAATGGCATCAAACGCCGGCCAGTTGCGCGCTGCCTTGCCGATGCCGCCATACACCACCAGCTCGTTGGGGTTTTCGGCCACTTCGGGGTCCAGGTTGTTTTGCAGCATGCGGTAGGCGGCTTCGATCTGCCAGTTGGCGCAGGTGAGTTCAGAGCCGCGGGGTGCTCGAACGGGGCGGGCTTTGCTGTCCAGGTAGCTGGCGTCAGAAAGATCAGACATAGGTGTGCTCCGGTTCAGTGGTGACTGATGGGTGGATAGTGCGGCGGATTGTAATTTGTATATACAACTTGTGCAACAACGGGTTAACCCTAGACTGGCGCGAAATACCAACACGCAATACCCTATGGCCTCAGTTATTCCATTGCGGGGGGTCGTTGGATGTCGCCTGGATTTTTGTCATTCAAGCTTTGTGCGGGGCTGATCCTGATGGCGGGGGTTGTTCGTGCATTTGGCGCGGGCGGTGATACCGCTACCACTACGCCAGTTGACCCGCCGCAGGTTGCGCCTTGTCCAGCAGGTCAAGCGCCTGGCACGCAATGTCTGCGCGGGCGTGACAGCTTGGGCGCCCACTACTGGCTGGCTATGCCACCGCAGTGGAATGGCACGTTGGTGGTTCATGCCCACGGAGGGCCTGAGCTGGGTACGCCCAAAGCGCAACGCCCAGCGGATGACATGACTCGGTGGTCCATTTGGACACGGGCCGGATTTGCGTACGCTGGCTCTGGCTACCGGCAAGGAGGCGTGGCAGTGCGTTCCGCCGCTGAAGATACCGAACGGGTTCGGCAGTTGTTTGTTGCGCAGTTTGGCGCACCCAAGCTGACGGTGTTGCACGGGCAGTCCTGGGGTGCGGGCGTGGCTGTGAAAGCCGCTGAAATGGCCCACAAGGCCAACCAGGAAAAGTCCCCTTTTGACGCCGTGCTACTGACCAACGGGGTGCTCGGTGGTGGTGTCCAGTCGTACAACTTCCGCATGGACCTGCGCGTGGTGTACCAGGCACTGTGCGGCAACCATCCGCGCCCCGATGAGCCGACCTATCCCTTGTGGCAGGGGTTGCCGTTGGAAAGCAAGCTGACCCGAAAGGAACTGGAAGAGCGCGTCAACGCGTGTACTGGAGTACGAAAGCCTGCGGCAGAACGTTCACCTGAGCAGCAGGCAAAACTCGATACATTGCTGCGGGTGATCAAAGTACAGGAGCGCTCGCTGGTGGGTCACTTGAACTGGGCGACCTGGCACTTCCAGGATATTGCCTGGGCCCGCATGCAGGGCCGCAATGTCTTTGACAATGAGAACGTTCAATACGGCTTGAAGGGCCAGGATGACGCCTTGAACGCCAAGGTGGCGCGTTACCGTGCCGACCCGTCAGCGGTTGCTGCATTCGCGCACGATGCCGACACCGAAGGACGCATTGCGGTGCCTGTGTTGACGATGCATGCCACCAATGACCCGACTGCATTTGTCGAACTCGAATCCTTCTTTCGGGAACGAATGGTGGCTGGGGGCCATGGCGCCAACCTGGTTCAAGTTTTTACCGATGACTCCGAACACTCCTACTTGTCGGACGCACAGTATGTTGCAGCCATTTCCGCGCTGCTGGACTGGACCAAAGGTGGGCGCAAACCAGACGCCGCAGCGATTGCTCAACGTTGCCCACAGGTGGAGTCGACTTTTGAGCCGGCCAAGGGCTGTCGGTTCATGCCAGACTTCAATCCCGCCGCACTCACCACCCGGGTTCCATCCCGTTGATAGGGAAAACCCGAGTGTGGAAATCCACTACTTGTGGATTGTGGCTGCACTTCTGATAATTGACTTGCGGCAATTCACGGCGTATTCGTGAACCCAACCCAGCCTATAAAGGAAAGAATGATGAAGAAGTTGACAGTCCTTTCGGGTGTTGCCGCTTTGGCATGCACCGTCGGCGCGGCTCACGCGCAGTCCACTGTGACGGTTTTTGGTGTGGCGGATATTGCTTACCAAATGAATACGGCCAGTGGAACCGCTTCGCAAAACCTGCTGATTACGGATGGCAATACGTCGAGCCGGTTTGGCATGCGTGGCTCTGAAGATCTGGGTGGTGGCTTGAAAGCCAACTTTCATTTTGAAGGCGCGGTAACACCCACCACGGGAGGCAGTGGATCGACCAATATTAATAATTCTGGAGCCAACTCCTCCAACGGTCTGTTTGGTCGTCGCTCCACGGTGTCTTTGTCGGGTACTTGGGGTGAATTGCGGGCCGGTCGGGATTACGTGCCAACGTTCAATAACCTGACCACAGCCATGCATCCATTTGGTACCAACGGCTTGGGAAATGCCGGTCAGTTGTTTTACCCGGTGGCGGCTGGCGGAACCACAGCGCGGACCAATGTTCGTGCCTCGAACTCCATCGCATACTTGCTGCCGGCCGGTGCTGGCGGGTTCAATGGCCACTTCATGGTTGCCAATGGCCAGACTGGTACGAGTGGCGCGACCGCGGACAATGGCAACTACCTGGGCGGTCGTCTGGGATATGCCGCAGGGCCATTGGCACTTGCCTTTGCAACGGGAACTACCAAGTACAACACGGGTGACTATACCCAGTCCAACTTCGGTATCAACTACAAGGTGGGTCCTGCAAAGTTGATGTACCTGTATGGAAAGAATGAGGTGGGTGCGACCAATACGAGCGTCAATATGATTGGCACGCAATACGACGTCAGCTCCGGCCAGATTCGTGCTGCGTACACCACGCTCAAGGCAGATAAGGTTGCCAATGATGCAAGCCAGTGGACCGTTGGCTACGTACACGACTTGTCCAAACGTACGGCACTGTACGGGAATTATTCTGTGGTGACCAATGACGGCGTTGGTAAGACTTTCACCGTGGGCGATGGCCTGGCGCCTACCGATGCAGGTGGCAATTCCACTGGAGCACAGGTCGGTATTCGCCACACGTTCTGAGTGCACTTTACAGTGGCCGCGCAGCGGCTACTGATGCGATTGACTCCTGCGCCCTACGGGCCCAGGAGTTTTTTTGCGCCCATTGTAATTGTCTATACAACTTGTAGAATCAGACCGCTTCCACCGATCATTCGCTCTATATGAAACCCATTCCGTTGCCAGCCTACGAACAGGTCAAGGCATTCATCAAGCACCAAATCAGCAGTGGCGCATGGCGTCCGGGTGACGCGGTGCCCAGTGAGGCCGCTTTGCAGCAGCAGTTTGGCGTCAGCCGCATGACCATCAACCGGGCTGTCAAAGAGCTGGCAGTTGAAGGCGTGGTGACCCGGGTGCAAGGGTCTGGCACGGTAGTGGCACAGCTACACCGCATCTCCAGCACCCTGGCGGTGCGCGACATACACGAAGAAATTCAGGAGCGGGGTCATACCCACAGCACTACCGTGTTGGCGCTGGAGACCGTGCGCGCGGATGCGGCTTTGGCGCTGACAATGAAGCTGCGCGCAGGAAGCAAAGTGTTTCATTCCGTGCAGGTCCATTTTGAAGATGGTGTGGCCTTGCAGTTTGAAGACCGCTATGTGAATCCGGCGTCGGCTCCCCACTATCTGGATGTGGACCTGACGCAAATCACTGCCACCCGCTATCTGCTGGAGCACGCACCCTTAACTGAGGCCAGTTACTCCATAGAGGCGGCCTTGCCCTCCATGGTCGAAGCCAAAGCATTGGGCATCGGTGCAAACGCACCGTGTCTGATCATGAAACGGCGCACCATCAGTGGCACCCGGGTTGCCAGTTACGCGCGCCTCGTCTACCCCGGTCTGCACTATAGCTTCAGTGGGAACTTCCAACTATGAGCTGGCATGTTGTGCGCCTGGCTGATGTCGCCGCTACGCACTGGCGCAATGGCGGAGGGCTGACGCGCGAGCTGGTCGCCCAACCCGCCGGAGCGGACTGGCAGTGGCGCATGTCCGTGGCCGAGGTGTCGCAAAGCGGCCCGTTCTCGCGCTTTGATGACATCACCCGCTGGTTTGCGGTGTTGCAGGGCGCCGGCGTGGTGCTGGATGTACGTACCCCATCCGACAGTGGCGTGGCCAATGCGACCGAGCACCGGCTCACTGTGCAAGAGCCGCCACTGTGCTTTGACGGTGCCGCCACAACCGATTGCCAACTGATAGCCGGGCCGACTCAAGACTTCAACCTGATGGTGCGCAATAGCAGCTTGCCCGCCCGCATGCAGCGGGTATCTGGGGATTTCCATACCGCCGTAGGTGCTATGAAAACGATAGCTATTTATGCAACAAATACGGGGGCTAGAGTCCGATTTAATGCTGAAGAATTGCTTGTGCCTCCGGCCACTCTGGTCTGGCGCACACTGCGCAAATCCGCCACCGTGGAGGTCCATGCGCCCCACGCACTGTGGATGGAGGTGTCGTCCATATGAGCCTGCACCTGTGGTCACACTGCCGCGCAGCCACCCTCGCGAGCGGAGCGAGCGCGCCCTACGGCCTGATCGATGACGCCGCTCTGGTGGTGGACGGTGAACGACTGACCTGGGTCGGCCCGCGCGCCGACCTGCCCACCGATTTACTGGCACGCTGTACGGTGCAACATGACGCCGGTGGCGCCCTGATCACCCCCGGACTGATCGAATGCCATACGCACCTGGTGTACGGCGGTGACCGCGCACATGAGTTCGAGCAGCGCCTGAACGGCGCCAGCTACGAGGAGATCGCACGCGCCGGTGGCGGCATTGCGTCCACCGTGCAGGCCACCCGCGCTGCCAGTTCGCTGGCGTTGGAAACCAGTAGCGGAAGACGCCTGCAGCAGCTGGTGGGCGAGGGCGTGACCACCATCGAAATCAAGTCCGGCTACGGCCTGGTTTTGGATCACGAACGCAAATGCCTGCAAGTTGCCCGCGCGTTGGGCCAGTCACACACTGTGGACGTGCGCACCACCTTTCTGGGAGCCCACGCCGTGCCGCCGGAGTTTACGGGGCGCACCGACGACTATGTGGACGCCGTGCTGCAGATGCTGCCCATCCTGCACGCCGAAGGTCTGGTCGATGCGGTGGATGGTTTTTGTGAAAGTATTGCCTTTAGCTCCGCGCAGATGGAACGCGTGTTTGCCGCCGCGAAAGCTCTGGGCCTGCCGGTCAAGCTGCATGCCGAGCAGCTCAGTGACAGTGGCGGCGCGCAACTAGCCGCCCGTTTTCAGGCACTAAGCTGTGACCACCTGGAATGGCTGTCTCCTGAAGGCGCCCAGGCCATGGCCGCTGCTGGAACGGTTGCGGTGCTGCTGCCCGGTGCCTTCTACTTTCTGCGCGAAACGAAGTTGCCGCCCATTGCCTTGTTGCGTGCGCACGGCGTGCCCATGGCCATTTCAACCGACAGCAACCCGGGCAGCTCGCCCTGTACCTCGTTGCAGCTCATGCTCAACATGGCCTGTACGCTGTTTCGCCTGACGCCTGAAGAGGCGCTGGCCGGCGTCACCCGCCATGCGGCCACCGCGTTGGGATTGCCGGACCGTGGCGTGCTGGCGGCGGGCAAGCGGGCCGATTTCGTGCTGTGGGACGTGCAGCGCCCCGCTGAACTGGCCTATGCGCTGGGCAGCAACCCGCGTTTACAAACCATCTTCAAGGGTCAAGTGGTATGACGTCGATCTACACCCTGCAGCAGGGCACAGTGCCCCTGCTGGTTAGCATGCCGCACATCGGCACTGACATTCCCGTCGACCTGCGCGCCCACTATGTGCCGCGCGCCCTGCAGGTGGAAGACACCGACTGGCATTTGGCGCGGCTTTACAACTTTCTGGGTGAACTGGGCGCCAGCGTGCTGATGCCCACTACCTCGCGCTACGTCATCGACTTGAACCGCCCGCCGGACGACGCGCCGATGTACCCAGGCGCGTCCAACACCGAGCTGTGCCCTACGCGCTTCTTCACTGGTGAGCCGCTGTACCAGAGTGGCCAGGAGCCCGATGACACCGAGCGTGCGCGCCGCCGCGATGTTTACTGGCAGCCCTACCATGCTGCATTGCGGGCCGAGCTGGACCGCTTGAAGGCTCGCCACGGTTTCGCTCTGTTGTGGGACGCGCACAGCATCCGCTCTAAAATCCCTTGGCTGTTTGACGGTCGCCTGCCGGACCTGAACATTGGCACGGCCAGCGGCGCCAGTGCAGCCGACGCGCTGACCGCCAGCGTGGTGCAAGCCTGCAGCGCCTACCCACAGTTCAGCACAGCGGTGAATGGCCGCTTTAAGGGCGGCTACATCACCCGCCACTACGGCCGCCCGGACCAGCACATCCACGCCATCCAGCTGGAGATGTGCCAAAGCCTGTACATGCAGGAGGTGGCGCCCTTCGCATACGACGAAGCGCGGGCTGCACTGGTTCAGCCTTTACTAATGAAAATGGCCTCCAGCCCTCTTGAAATATGCGTGAGACGCTATGAAAGTTGAAGCAAAACTGTTCTTCGCATCTCAGGCATGGGTATCTGGTGCCTGGGCCAAAGACGTGCTGCTGGGCGTTGCGGCCAGCGGCAGCTGGAGTCAGATTACGCCCAACGCTCCGGCACAGGCACGGGTTGGTGCCACACATCTCAATGGTCCGGTGTTGCCCGGTGTGGTCAACGCCCACAGCCATGCCTTCCAGCGCGCCATCGTCGGACTGACCGAGCGGCGCAGCATGGGCGCCCCTGCTGCAGACGACTTCTGGAGCTGGCGTGACCGCATGTACTCGGCTGCCAACTGCATCACGCCCGAGCAGCTTGAAACCATTGCCAGCCAGCTGTATGCCGAGCTGTTGGCCGGTGGCTACACCCAGGTGTGCGAATTCCACTACCTGCATAACGCGCTCACGGGTTCGCCCTACGCAAACCCGGCCGAGATGTCGCTGGCCCTGGTGCGCGCCGCTCAGCGCACTGGAATCGGCCTCACGCTGCTGCCCACGCTGTATATGCGCGCCGGTTTTTCACAAAGCGGCCTGCGCGACGACCAACGCCGATTCGCCTCTGCGCCCGACAGCATCGTCCGTATCGTCGAAGACGTGCAGCGTCACACGGCGGGTGATGCGCGCATCAACGTAGGCGTGGCCATTCACTCACTGCGTGCTGTCAGTCCGGCTGCGCTGAAAGAATTGGCAGCCTATGCG
>DAOQRI010000016.1:0-15586 GCA_035355475.1 Rhodoferax sp.
GGCGGAGAAGGGCGAGCGCGGGTAAGCGATCTCGAAAGCCAGCAGATTTTTCAAACGTCCCGATTCGACGGCGGCCCTGAATGCCGGGGCGGTGAAGTGTCTCGACACGGGATGGTTGGGCACAGCATCAAAGAACTTTCCGATCTCTGCGGTTTTGCTGCCCCGGTCCCAAAAAGCGGGCAGGAGCGCATTTTCGATGCGGGCGAGTTGTGCGGACATCGAATCCCGTAGCCACTGGTAGTGTGAAGTGTCCGCATACAGGTATTGCATGTCCCGGTAGCGGGTCCAGTTGTTGGCGGCTTCGCGGCGCAGCTGATCGCGCTGTTTGGCGGCGGCCACTGCAATCGTTCTTTTCGGTTTGGCGACGATGTTGATAAAACTGTCCACCGACCGGAGGTTGTGTTTTTCCGATATTTCTGCCCAGCAGGAGTCGGCAATTGTTTTTTTGAAAGCCGTGATGCTGGCCACGCTGAGGTCGTATGCGTCGGCGAGTTCCTGTTTCAGGTCGCGTTTGCGCAAGGTTTTGAGTTGGGCCGACAGGGAATCCAGTTTGAGGCAGGCTTGCAGGTAATCGTGACCCGGGTATTGCGGCGTGCCGAGCACCTGGTATTGGCCCCAGCGGGCGCCCCACTGCTCGCTCTCTTCCTCGTAGGGCGATTTAAAAATGGTGAAGGCCGTTTCATAATCGCCTTTTTTGAGTTTGGAAATCTGGGGGTTCATGCCTACGCCACCAAACACTACGGTGCTGCTGAGTTGCAGGTATTTGCCGTAGGTGCGGACGGACTCTTCGACCTGGGCTGCGAGTTCGCGGGTGGGCGTGAGTACCAGCGCGCGGATGCCGGTGCCGCCGAATTTGTTCTGTGCGCTGCGGCTCATGGTCAGGCGGTGAAGCATGGGCAGGGTAAATGCGGCGGTCTTGCCAGTGCCGGTTTGGGCGCCACCCAACAGGTCGCGACCGTCCAGAATCAGGGGGATGGCCTGTGCCTGAATGGCGGTTGGGGTCTCGTAACCCTGCTCGCGCACGGCTTTAACAATGGCCGGAGCCAGGTTCAATTCTTCGAAGTTCATGGTTTTTGCGCCCATCCAGGGCGCTTGGGATATCGGCCTGTACAGGTGCCGCAGCACCCGTTCAGTCAAAGGCAGATAGATTCAAAAGTGGGACGAAGTTTGTCATTCCGGTCCCCAGCAAGCTGCTGACATTGTGGGCAACTGACGCACCGCAATTGGGTGTATTGTCGCACGTTGGGCTGGCGGGCGTCGAAAAAACTGTAGCGTCGATCGATTGTGTGTCGCCCATGCTGTAAGAATGTGTCAAGAAGGCTGGTCATGGGGACTGGCAACTGGGAGAATTGCGGAACGATGAAAAAGTTCATGTTGCGACGATTGGGGGTGTCCCACGACCCCGGCAGTTTCAAGCCATCTCTGCAGGATTGCATTGAGGCGGTTCTGGAGCAGAGCAATACCCTGGTGGACGATGTCCTCACCGGTTTAAAAGGGTCGATCTCTGCGGTTCGCAGCAAATCCATGCAGGTCATCCAGAACCCTGCCGGCAAGGCCGCCATTGAGCATTTGCTCGCCCACGCGGACGCCTTCAAGGCCAGTTTTGCCACCAATCTGCGGGCATCCCTGTACGGGGGGGATATCCATAGAGCCAAGGGACAACCCCTGCGGTTTGATGACTTTCAGTTCCTGGAAGAAGAGCAGATCGATGCCAACATCGAGTTGGCCATGACGGAGCAGGAAATAACGAGGGCCGTTGACGATGTATTGCCCACGTTGAACGCGATGATGAGCGGCTTGTTGGGATGGATGACCGTGCAGCCCCACCTCAATCCGCTCAAACCTGAATCCTTTGTGTTTGCTCTGCGCGAGAGCCTCCTGGAGCATGTACCCGTCGACGCGACCCGCACGGTCATCATGACACCCGCTGCGGGGATGCTGGGTGTCAGCATGCGCCAGTTGTACAAGGAAATAACCGAGTGGCTGCGTTCGCAGGGGATTGAGCCGGCTGGTCCGGTGTTGCCCACGGGTGGCGCTGGATCCACGAGCAAGCCTGTGGAGAATTCGGTGACCCGCACGTTGCTGACACTGGACAAGTTGCGGCGGCTTTTGTCGGGTGAACTGGACACGGGGCCATTGAACGGCAACATCAAGGACTTCACCCACACAGTGCCAGCCTCTTTTGTAGCGCTGGAAGATCTGAAACTGATGGAGCCTATGATGAAGCGGCTGGCCGAGCGTGCCAGCCAGTCTGCCGCAGCAAAAGCCACCAGTCCGACCGCCAAGGCGGTCGATGCGTCGGCGCAGCAGGAAAAGAGCAAGAGCAAGAAGCTGGGGCGTGAATTGGGCGAAGAGGTCGTGCGCCTCATGCTGGAGAACCTCACGCAGGACCATCGCATGCTGGCCGGTGTACGCAAAAGCCTCAAGCAGATGGAGCCGGTGTTGATGACGCTGTCGCAGTCAGATGCCCGTTTCTTCAGCGAGCGCCAGCATCCGGCACGTCAATTCATGGACAAGATGACCAGTCGCAGTCTGGCCTTTACATCCGCCGATCAGCCGGGCTATGCACACTTCCAGAAGACTCTGGAAAATTCGGTCAACGTGTTGACTGGTGGAAGTGGGGATTCCCAGAGTTTTGCCCGCGTCTTGCGAAAACTTGAAGAGGCATGGGGCCGTGAAGAGTTTGAACAGCGCCAGCGCGCCGAAGAAGCTGCACGTGGGCTGTTGCATGCGGAGCAGCGCAACCTTCTGGCACAGCGCCATTCTGAAGATTTTGCGGAGCGCCTGAAAGATAAAAAAGTACCGGAGATTGTTTCGGTCTTTTTGCGTGGACCCTGGGCACAGGTCGTTGCAGAGTCGCAACTGCAGTGTGCGGATGGAACGGCAGACGCAGACGGCTATCTGGGGCTGGTCGATGACCTGATCTGGAGCGTGCAGTTGCGTCTGGCACGACGCAACCGCACCCGCTTGGTGGATATGGTTCCGGGCATGCTCGTCAAAATGCGGCAAGGCCTGGGGCTCATTTCCTACCCGCAAGAGCGTATTCCCGTTTTTTTTGATGAGTTGATAACTTTTCATGAGCAGGCGTTTGAAGGCGCACGGCCGACACCAGCTCCAGGCACCGATGACAAACCGGAAGTGGCCGATATGTCCGCCGTGGAGACCGTTGGTATCCCGGTCGATGAATTCTGGATGGCACAAAATGAAGCCACTGATTCAGGCTTCTTGCAGGAAGCACAGGAGAAACCGCCGGAAGTTGAAGAGTCTGAAGTCATAGACCTGGCGGCCCAAAACGCATGGAGTGCCCATAACCTGCTCACCGGCTCATGGGTTGACCTGGCATTGGGCGGGGTGTGGGTGCGTGCGCAGCTCACCTGGGCCAGTCCGCACAAGACACTTTTCATGTTTATCTCATCGGGCGGCATGGCCCACTCCATGTCGCGGCGCACTATGGACCGTTTGCGCGGTCTGGGTCTGATCCGGCTGATCTCCGATGGGCGGGTTGTTGATCATGCGCTCGATGCGGTCGCACAGGCAGCCCTGCGGAATGATCTGGCAAAACCCGACGGCGTGGGCTGATCTGCCGCCGGTTTGCAGCGAAATGGATGGCCGCAGTCGATAATGCGGTGTTTCCCCCTTTCCTAAATTAGATTTGCAATGGCCCAATACGTTTTTTCCATGAACCGCGTCGGCAAGATCGTGCCGCCCAAGCGGCATATTCTCAAAGACATTTCCCTGAGTTTCTTCCCTGGTGCCAAGATCGGTGTGCTGGGTACCAATGGCTCAGGTAAATCCACCTTGCTCAAGATCATGGCTGGGGTGGACAAGGAAATCGAAGGTGAAGCCACGCCCATGGCGGGCCTCAACATTGGCTATTTGCCCCAGGAACCCCAACTGGACCCCACCCAGACGGTGCGTGAAAGCGTGGAAGCGGCCATGGGCAAGGTGTTTTCCGCCAAGGCGCGTCTGGAAGAGGTGTATACCGCCTATGGTGACGAAGATGCAGACTTTGACGCGTTGGCGGCCGAACAGGCCGAACTGGAAGCCATCATTGCCACAGCCGGTACCGACTCCGAGCACCAGCTTGAAATTGCAGCCGATGCACTGCGCTTGCCCCCATGGGAGGCCAATATCGGCGTTCTGTCCGGTGGTGAAAAGCGCCGCGTGGCGCTGTGCCGCCTGCTGCTGTCCAAGCCTGACATGTTGTTGCTCGATGAGCCCACCAACCACCTGGATGCTGAGTCGGTCGACTGGCTGGAGCAATTCCTGCAGCGCTACCCCGGCACCGTGGTGGCCATCACCCACGACCGCTACTTCCTCGACAACGCGGCAGAGTGGATACTGGAGCTGGACCGCGGCTCCGGCATTCCCTACAAGGGCAATTATTCCGACTGGCTCAGCCAGAAGCAGGCACGCCTGGAGTCCGAGCAAAAAGGCGAAGAATCCCGTGCCAAGGCCCTGAAGAAAGAATTGGAGTGGTCGCGCCAGAATCCCAAGGCACGCCAGGCCAAGAGCAAGGCGCGCCTGGCCCGTTTTGAGGAACTGAGCGACTTTGAGTACCAGAAGCGCAACGAAACCAACGAGATTTTTATTCCCGTAGCGGAGCGCCTGGGTCACGAGGTGATCGAGTTCACCGACGTGACCAAGTCCTTTGGCAACCGCGTGTTGATCGACAACCTGAGTTTCAAGATTCCTGCTGGTGCCATCGTCGGCATCATCGGCCCCAACGGTGCGGGCAAGTCCACCTTGTTCAAGATGATCGCCGGACGGGAACAGCCAGACTCTGGCACCGTCAAAATCGGCTCTACGGTCAAGATGGCCTTTGTGGACCAGAACCGTGATGACCTGGCCAACGAAAAGACCGTGTGGGAAGACGTATCCGGCGGGTTGGACATTTTGAACGTCGGCAAATTCCAGATGGCCAGCCGTGCCTATTGCGGGCGCTTCAATTTCAACGGCGGCGACCAGCAAAAACGGGTGGGCACGCTGTCGGGTGGTGAGCGTGGACGCCTGCACCTGGCCAAAACGTTGATTGCCGGTGGCAACGTGCTGATGCTGGACGAGCCATCCAACGACCTGGATGTGGAAACCCTGCGCGCGCTGGAAGATGCCTTGCTGGAGTTTGCCGGCACCATCATGGTGATCAGCCATGATCGCTGGTTCCTGGATCGCATCGCCACCCACATCCTGGCCTGTGAGGGCGACAGCCAATGGACCTTCTTTGACGGCAACTACCAGGAGTACGAAGCCGACAAGAAGAAGCGTCTGGGTGAAGAGGGTGCACGCCCGCACCGCATGCGGTTCAAGGCACTCAAGTAACCCATCTCCAGGGCAGTTTCATGGCAGCTCGGCCTCTGCACACCCCATCGCAATACCAGGCGCTGTATCGGTCAACGGTACAAGACGCGGCGGCGGGGGGCAGCCTGTTAATGGGCAAATTGGTGGCCGCTGCGCGAAGCCAGTTGCAGGTGCGCGAGGCGGCCAGTCGGGATTTGCGTGCGCGCGATGCGTTGGTAGATTCCGCCCAGAAGCTGCGCACCTGGGAGGCTGAGCTTTGCAAGCGCTTTCCCCAGGCCCTGCTCGATGCCTTTGCGCATCCTGAAGTGATCCACGAAGCGGGTACACACGCTGTTGCCGAGGTGGCTTTTGACGAACTGGAACTGATGGACGAAGTGCAGGTCCAAACCAGTGTCACGCTGGCGCGCACTTTGCAGGTCGCGGTGCTGGCTGCAGAGGCCAGTCTGGCAGAACTCAATACGCTGATTTGCACGACCCTGGGCTTGGGCGCGGTCGACCCGTTGCGCAATCCATTGCGTCCACAAATCTATGTCAACGCACTTCGCCATGTTGTGGAGCAAACCCAGGTGCCGGCCGCCATGCAACTCGAATGGCTGGGAGCTATGGGCACCAGCCTGGGCCAGGAGTTACGCAACCTGTACACACAGCTGTCCAAGACTCTGATCGGCCAGGGCGTTGTGGCGGCGGGCTACGCCGTCGCGCAAACCCCGGCGGGGTTTGGCATTGGACGGGGCGTCGCGCAGTACGGCGAGCAGGTTGGCAGTGCTCCTGTGTCACGGCCGCATGCTCCCCTGCATGATCCAGTGCCGCATCGTGGGAGGATGGAAGCGGGGGCTTTCTCGGGTCAGCCGCCACCGCCACCTATGGGCGGCGACAAGAGTCAGACCCTGCTGACACTGGACAAGTTGCGGCGTCTGCTGGCCGGTGAACTGGATGAACCGCAGGTTCTCAGTGCCAAAGAGCAGTTTGCAAAACGCTTCGAGCGGGAATTTGAAAATGGTTCGGAAGCGGTAGACGCACCTGTCACGGATTTCGATGCCACGGTACCGGCCGCACTGGAAGCGCTGACGGAGATGAAGCAAGTCGAGGCTGTGGTGCAACGACTTCAGCAACGCCATGGTTCTGCACCGCAGCCTGTGCCCGACGGCGACACATCGATTGAGGCCTTGCGCGCCAGTTTGCGTGGGCAGGCTCGGGGCGTTGGGCAGTCGCTCAGCCTGGAAGTGATCACCATGATGGTGGACAACATTGCGCAGGACCGCAAGTTGCTCCCACCGGTGCAGCAGTTGATCCGTCAGCTCGAGCCCGCATTGTTGCAGCTGGCCCTGGCCGATCCACGTCTGTTCACCAACAAGCAGCACCCCGCACGGTTGTTGGTGCAGGAAATTGCGCACAACAGCCTGGCCTATTTGTCGGTGCATGCATATGGATTTGAAGAGTTTTTGTGGGCGCTGCAAGAGGCTATTGCGCCCCTGATCAATGTGCGCATCGAGAATGCGGAGCCTTTTGAGCTGGTGCTGAGTCAATTGCAAAATGCATGGCAACGGGCCGCATTGGCCAGTGAACGCAGCCGCGAAGCGGCCATGCTCGCATTGCAAAATGCAGAGCAACGCAACCTGCTGGCCGAGAAGATTGCCAACGAGATTGTTGGCCATCCGGATGCCGTTCAAGTGCCCGAAGTGGTTACCGAATTTCTGTGTGGACCCTGGGCGCAGGTTGTGGCCCAGGCACGGTTAGCCGGGCCTAGTGGTTCGGGTGCGGCAGACAAGTACCAGGCGCTGATTTCGGCATTGCTGTGGAGCACGCACCCGGAGCTTTCTCGCAAAAATACGGCCAAGCTCACGCGGCTGGTGCCCCTGCTGTTGGCCACTCTGCGTGAGGGACTTGAGTCCATCCATTACCCCGCAACCAAAGCCAGCGCCTTCCTGGAGGCGCTGATGGGCCTGCACCAGTTGGCATTTCGCTCGGCTCCCAAGCCAAGGGCGGGCGAGGCCGAGGCGCGCGTGGCTGCCGTTGCGGCGCTGCGCCAGAATCTGCTCGAAGACGGCAACCCCTGGGTTGCCCCCGAAGAGGCCCGCGCCTCCAACTTCATGGATTTGCCCGACGCGCCAGGTGAGCCGGTTGCGCAATCCGTCGAACCTGTGGCTGTCGATGCGGCGGCTGCCCATGTAAACAGGTCCGTAGCTGAACCTGTGGCCGAGCCCGACATCGGGGTGCTGATCAGTGCCTTGCCACTGGGATCTTGGGTGGAGTTGTTTTCCAATGGCCAGTGGATGCGGACCCAACTCACCTGGTCGAGTCCGCATGGGACCCTGTTTTTATTTACCAATGCATCGGGTACTACCCAGTCCATGACCCGGCGCTCCTGCGACAAACTGGTGGCGGCCGGGAACTTGCGTGTCGTGTCAGGCTTGCCCGTGGTCGATGGCGCGCTGAATGCGGTGGCCCAGATGGCCCTGCGCAACAGTGTTGATACAGAGTTCTAGTTTTGTGAGTCAAATTGGGCTCTAGCCCCCGTCGAATGGACGTAGAGCGCTATCAGAGTTATAGCAATAAGGTCAATGGCTACAGCGGATGTTCCGCGTAGAACTTGCCCCCATGAAATAGCAGCGGGGAAGCACCGGTGCGGTGGGCGCAGTTCTCGACTTCGCCTACAAAGATGACATGGTCACCCTCTTCATAGCGACTGCGGTTGAAGCATTCAAAAGTCGCAGCAGCGCCTTTCAACAGAGGAGCCCCTCCGGCGCCCGGAGCAAAGGCCACGCCCGCGAAACGGTCACCATCGCGCGACGCGAACTGCCGCGCCAGGTCCTGTTGCTCAGCGCCCAAAATGTTGATGGCATAGTGCGAACCTGTGCTGAACGCTGCCATGGATCCGGCCGAGCGGGACAGGCTCCAGAGCACCAGGGGCGGCGAAAGGGAAACGGAGTTGAACGAATTGGCCGTCAGTCCGACGAACGAGCCGTCAGCGGCCCGGGCGGTCACGATGGTCACGCCGGTGGCAAACATGCCCAAAGCCTGTCGAAACTGGTCTGGGGAGAAATTGGGGGGAAGTGCCTGGGGTGGCGGGGCAGTCGGGCGCATGCGCAAATTTACCTTATATCGTTCTGTGGAGGGCGTCGCCATCTGGACAACCCGTGGCTACCAAGGGGCGTCCTACAATGCGGACATGCGTTTTCACACTATTATCGTTGGCGTGATTGCTATGCTAAGCATAGCGGCTCATGCAATTCCAATGCGGTCTTGTGGCGCTTATGTTGCAAAAATTCCGAATGTCAAACCGCAGCTGTGTGAGGCTGCGCAGTTGCAGGACATGCAGGCGCGTTCGGTGCAAGGGCGTCCCATCTGGGGGCGGGACATGCCATCCGATGGCGCTGATCTGAAGATACTGGTTCTGGGCGGTATCCACGGTGATGAAATGTCATCCAGTTCCCTGGTGTTCCACTGGATCGCGATGGCACAAACTGCACATGCGACTGCGCCTTTGGCCGTTCACTGGCGCTTTATTCCGTCGCTCAATCCCGACGGCCTTTTTGCACGACCCGCCCGGCGCGTGAATGCCCGTGGCGTGGACCTGAACCGCAATTTCCCGACACCCAATTGGGCCCGAGACGCGCGCCACTATTGGGAAGCACGCACCCGCAAAGACCCCAGGCGCTGGCCGGGCAGCAAGCCACTGTCCGAGCCGGAGTCACGTTTCTTGCTGGAGCAAATGGACAGCTTCAAGCCTAATTTGATCGTCAGCGTACATGCGCCTTTTGGTTTGCTGGACTTTGACGGCCCGTCCGTCCCGCCCAACAAGCTGGGGCGACTCTACCTGGATCAGGTGGGCATTTATCCCGGTTCCCTTGGCAACTATGGCGGCATTCACAAAGGCGTGCCGGTGGTGACCATCGAGTTGCCCAGCGCCTCCCGTACACCGACGGACGGCGAGATGCGTCAGATGTGGGCGGACTTGCTGCGCTGGACGTCGGACCGCCTGGGTCCCGGAATTTCAACTGCGGCAGAGCACTTACCCAAGCAGCATTGAGGGGCTTGGGAACGCGCGCCCTGCGTGTTAACTTCGCCGCATGCAAAAAGTGGATGTGGCGATTGTGGGTGCGGGGTTCGGCGGCTTGTGCGCTGCCATTCGCCTGCGGGAAAGCGGTGTTCAATCGCTGGTCATTTTGGAGCGCGACCATGAGGTAGGCGGCACCTGGCGCGACAACGTTTACCCGGGATGTGCGTGCGATGTGCCATCGCACATGTACTCGTTCTCGTTCGCGCCCAACAAGCAGTGGACGCGACCCTATCCGCAACAGCAGGAGATTCAAGACTACATCCTGCGCGTCACCGAACAATACGCACTGCGGTCGCTGATCCGTTTCAACGCGGATGTGCAGGCCATGCGATGGCTGGATCTGCAGCAGCTATGGCAGGTTGAAGTAGAGGGCTGCGAGCCGTTGTTGGCCAACCACGTCATTCTTGCCACCGGCCCATTGAGCAAGCCGGCCATACCGGACATTCCCGGGGTGGATACGTTTTCCGGCGAGGCGTTTCACTCCGGGCACTGGCGCCACGATGTGGACCTCCAGGGCAAACGCATTGCGGTGGTCGGGACCGGGGCCAGCGCCATCCAGTTTGTGCCGGAAATCGCACCACACGCCGCCGACGTCAAAGTGTTCCAGCGCACCGCGGCCTGGGTCGTTCCGCGGTTTGACAATCCCTATGGTGCCATGCGCCGGTGGGCGTACCGTTGGGTGCCGGGCCTGCAGCGATTGAGCCGCTGGCGGGTGTACTGGTTTAACGAATGGGTTGGCATGGGCTTCATGGGCTCCAAGCGCATGCAAGGCATGCTCAAACGCCTGGCCGGCCATCACCTGCGTCGACAGGTGGCTGACCCTATCATGCAGCAGGCATTGACGCCGGATTTCAACCCCGGATGCAAGCGGCTGCTGATTTCCAACACCTGGTTCCCCACCCTGCAGCGGTCCAATGTGGAACTGGTAACGCAGGCAGTGGCTCGCATCGCACCCAATGGCGTTGTCGGTGCCGACGGCACCCTGTACCCCTGTGATGTCATTGTCTGGGGAACCGGTTTCAAGGCCACTGAATTCGTGGCGCCCATGCGGGTCTATGGTGAGGGCGCCGAAGCGCCCGAACTCGGCAGCATCTGGCGCGAGCAGCCCGCGGCGACGCGGCTGGGCATCACAGTGGCAGGCTTTCCCAATCTGTTTCTGCTGGTGGGGCCCAACACGGGGCTGGGCCACAACTCCATCCTCTTCATGATCGAGTGCCAGGTGCACTATGTTGTTCAGGCCTTGAAGAGTTTGCGAGAACGCGGGCAGGCGGTATTGCGTCTGAGGCCAGAAGTCCAGCAGGATGACTATGCCCTCAACCAGCGCAAGATGAAAGGCACCGTGTGGGCCTCCGGCTGCAAGAGCTGGTACCAGAATGCGCAGGGCCAGATAGACACGCTGTGGCCGGGCTACACCTGGGAATACTGGCTCAAGACGCGCCGGTTTCAGGCCAGCGACTATCTCTGAATCAGTGCCCCAGAATCTTGGACAGGAAGTCCCGGCTGCGCTCGTTCTGTGGGTTGTTGAAAAAGTCGTGCGGGTTGTTTTGCTCGACGATCTGGCCCTGATCCATGAAGATCACCCGGTCGGCCACCGCCTTGGCAAAGCCCATCTCGTGCGTCACGCACAGCATGGTGATGCCCTGGCTGGCCATTTCGATCATGACGTCCAGCACTTCCTTGATCATTTCGGGGTCCAGCGCACTGGTCGGCTCGTCAAACAGCATGATCTTGGGCTTTAGGCACAAGGCCCGTGCAATGGCTACACGCTGCTGCTGACCGCCTGAAAGCTGCAAGGGGTACTTTTTCGCCTGCTCCGCAATGCGCACCCGTTTGAGTTGCTCCATGGCCTTTTCTTCGGCTTCTTTCTTGGGCATCTTGCCCACCCACATGGGGGAAAGCGTCAGGTTTTCCAGCACCGTCAGGTGGGGAAAGAGGTTGAACTGCTGGAATACCATGCCAACTTCCTTGCGGACCTGGTCGATGGCTTTCACATCGTCAGTCAGCTCAATGCCATCGACGATCAGGTGGCCCTGCTGGTGTTCTTCCAGACGGTTGATGCAGCGGATCAGCGTGGACTTGCCCGAGCCCGAAGGCCCGCAGATGACGATACGCTCGCCCTTGGCGACGGACAGATCAATGTCGCGCAACACATGGAAGTTGTTGCCATACCATTTGTTGACTTTGTCGAAAGTGATGATGGGTTCAGACATGTTTTTTCCTGGCAATCTTTTATCGGAGTTTTGACTTGTTGACCTGCTGCTCGATCCACTTGCTGTAGCGGGACATGGCGAAACAGAACACAAAATAGATCAGTGCGATGAACAGGTAGCCCTCGATGCGAAACGGCCTCCAGTTCGCGTCAGAGTTCATGGCCATTTGCATGGCGCCGGTGAGTTCGTACAGACTCACGATGGCCACCAGCGAGGTGTCCTTGAAGGTGGAGATGAAGTTGTTCATGATGCCCGGCACCACCATGGCCAGTGCCTGGGGCAGCACGATCTTGCGCTGGGTTTGCCAGTACGACAGCCCCAGCGTTGCCGCCGCTTCGATCTGTCCCTTGGGAATGGCCTGCAATCCACCGCGGATGACCTCTGCCATGTAGGCCGCCGCAAACAGCGTGATACCTGCCAGCACCCGGATCAGCACGTCGATGGAAAAGCCCTGTGGCATCAACAGTGGGAACATGAAGGACGCCATGAACAGGACGGAAATCAGTGGCACACCGCGAATCAGCTCCACATACACCGTGCACAGGCTGCGAATGGCCGGCATGCCCGAGCGTCGGCCCAGGGCAATCACCAGCGCAATCGGAAAGGCCATGGTCATCGACAGCGAGGCCAGCAAAATGGTCAGCGGCAAGCCACTCCACATATCGGTCTCGACCTTGGCCAGGCCGAACACGCCACCGTACATCAGCGTGAAGTAGACGGAGAGCACCGCCGCCCACAACACCGGCAGCCATGCCTTCCAGCACACCCGCATGCAACTGGCGATGATGAGCGACAGCAGCATCGCGGTGGCGATCAGGGCGCGCCAGTGTTCATCGAACGGGTAGCGACCAAAAATGATGAAACGGAATTTTTCCCGGACCACGCCCCAGCAAGCCCCGGCGGCCTGGTGGCACACCTCATGGTCAGGAACCCAGGCCGCGTTCACGATGGCCCAACGGAAGAAGGGCGGCAGAACGGCCAGCAAAATGGCGCCAATGATGGCCGTACCCAGAGACGTCTTCCAGTCCCGGAACAGGTTGATCTTGCACCACGCAACGAAGCCGTCGGTGTTGACAGGCGCAGGGCGCGGCGCAATGGTTTGAAACGTTTGTGCACTCATGGTTAGGTCCTCAACGTTCCTGGATCGCGGCACGCGCGTTGTACCAGTTCATCAGCAGCGATGTGAACAGCGACGTGCTCAGGTACACCACCATGATGATGGCGATGCACTCCACCGCGCGGCCGGTCTGGTTGATGGCGGTATTGGCAATTGACACCACGTCGGGGTAGCCAATGGCCACCGCCAGCGAAGAGTTCTTGGTGAGGTTGAGAAACTGGTTGGTCATGGGTGGAATGATCACGCGCATCGCCTGCGGCAGCATGACCAGTCGCATGGTGTGCCCACGGCTCAGGCCCAGCGCGCTGGCGGCTTCAGACTGTCCCAGTGACACTGCCTGAATGCCTCCGCGCACCACTTCGGCCACAAAGGCGGCGGTGTAAATGGTGAGGCCCAACAGCAGTGCCAGAAACTCGGGCGTGAGGGATCCCCCATTTTCAATGGCGAATTCGCCCTGCTTGGGTGCATTCCACTCAGAGTGCGCACCGCCCAGTAGCCAGCCCAACAAACTACAGCCCACCACGATGGCCAGCGGAGCCCAAAACAGGCTCTTGACCTTGCCGGTCATCTCAAACGAGCGGATCGCAAAGCGGCGATACCACCAGGCCACCGGCAAACCGATCAGCAGTCCCCACGAGGCAACCAATTGCCCGGTGGCCCACACCGGAATCGGAAAGTTCAACCCGCCTTTGCTCAGGAAGAATGGACCCAGTACCCAGGGTTCTGTCGCGGGCGGCAGCATTTCGGTAAACAGCAGGTACCACATCAGCAATTGCAACAGCACCGGGATGTTGCGGAAAAACTCCACATAGCTGATGCACAGGCCGCGAATCAGCGCATTGCGAGAAAAGCGACCGACCCCGATCAGGGTTCCCAACACGGTGGTCATCACAATGCCCAGCACGGCAACCCGCAGCGTGTTGGTCATGCCGATGAAGTAGGCGCGCCAATAGTTCTCGCCCGAGTCAAAGGGAAAAATGCTCTCCCCTATGTCGAACCCGGCGGCGCTGTTCAAAAAGTCAAACCCGCTCTGGATTCCGCGCGCCCGCATATTGGTGGCGGTGTTGTTGGCGAGGTAGAGCACCGTTAGCGCGATGACCGCAACTGCCACGATCTGGTAAATCAGCGCGCGGAAAGCCTGGCTGCGCCAGGACCAGGTCTTTTTGGGAGGAGGGGATGAAGTAGGGGTCATTGCGGCCTTGTTGCAGTCAACAAACCAAAAGAATCAGGCAGAAGCCGCGCATTGCGGGCCTCTGCTGTCAAGAAAACACCGGAGTCTGCTGACCCCGGGGATCGCTGCTTAGCGAATGGGCATGGCGTACTGGATGCCGCCCTTGTTCCACAGGTTGTTCAGACCGCGTGGCAGTTGCAGGGCCGACTTGGGTCCGACATTGCGCTCGAAGATCTCGCCATAGTTGCCGGTGGCTTTGATGGCGCGTGCCATCCACTCCTTTTCCAGACCCAGCAGCTTGCCGGTGTCGTCTGTGGTGCCCAGGATGCGGCCCACCACGGGGTCTTTGCTGTTGGCCTTGAGGTCATCCACATTGGCAGATGTCACGCCGTACTCTTCTGCTTCCAGCAGGCCGAAAATGGTCCATTTGACAATGGCTTCCCACTCGTCATCACCACGGCGAACCAGTGGTCCCAGGGGTTCTTTGGAAATCAGCTCGGGCAGGATCAGGTGGTCGGCAGGGTTCTTGGCAGACTTGTTGCGCACTGACGCCAGACCGGAAGCATCGGTGGTGTAGGCAATGCAACGGCCGGAGAAGTAGGCGCCTTCAACCGCGTCCAGCTTTTCAAACACCACGGGCTTGATGTTCAGCGCGTTGGCCTTGGAGTAGTCGGTCAGGTTCTTCTCGGTGGTGGTGCCGGACTGCACGCACACGGTCTGGCCCTTGAGCTGCTTGGCGCTCTTGATCTTGCTCTTCACGGGAACCATGAAACCCTGGCCGTCGTAGTACACCACGGCGGTCTGGCTCAGGCCCAGGGACGCGTCACGGGTCAGAGTGAATGTGGTGTTGCGCGACAGAATATCTACTTCGCCAGATTGCAGTGCGGTGAAGCGCGCCTGTGCCACCAGCGGCACATATTTCACTTTTTCTGCATCGCCCAGCGTGGCGGCAGCGACTGCGCGGCAAACATCGACGTCAATGCCGGTCCACTTGCCGTTGGAGTCTGCAGCACTGAAGCCCGCCAAACCGGTGTGAACGCCGCAGATGACCTGACCGCGGGCCTTGATGCCATCCAGGGTCTTGCCCGCGTGCGCGGGTGCGGCGAGCAATGCGCCCATGGAAGCCAGCACCACTGCAGCCAATTTGGCTTGTTTCATTGTCATGACTCAATCTCCAACTAAAAAAGGAAAGAAAACGACACAAGGCCTGTCCCTGCGCCAACGCAACACCAATGGTAGCCCTACCTGACCCGCGCTCCCACCCGGGTTTGCACGGGGCTGTCATGCGAAATTTGCATATGCAAATACCGCAGACCCCTTGGAATCGACTGAGTGGATGACGCACATTTCGTGCCATGGCCGCAGTATCCACGCGGATGGGCTGGCGTTCCAGAGCGTCACCGACGTGACTCAAACCGCGCTGGCTTGGTGGCTACCCGGATGCGGCGCACCGGGTGGGGCGCTAGGCTCCACAGGGTCCACATACCTAAGGAGTTCTGGTGCGCGCGCATTTCAAGTTCTGGCCCAAGCGGCTGCCCCATGCCATCACCATTCCCGCCACGTCGTTGTGGGATAACCTGGAGACCAGCGCCCGGCGCTACCCTGACAAAGCGGCGCTGGTGTTCTTTGGCACGGTGCTGACCTACGCTGAGTTGCTACAAAAAGCAGAGCTGCTCGCGCAATGTCTGCGAGGGCTGGGGGTCGAAAAGGGCAACAGAGTGGTGCTGTGC
>DAOQRI010000017.1:0-15206 GCA_035355475.1 Rhodoferax sp.
CGCTCCCGTGTTGGCAGACTCGGTGATGCTGGAAAATTTCTATGCGCGGTGCAGTGTATCGACCTTGTTTGGGTTTGACGAATCGTCTCTCACCGGTTGCCTAACGGCGCGTCCGGTTGCGGCCACGGCTCTAGTTTTCAAGAAATGGATTGGCCTATTTGATCACTTCCGGTTTACCCCCTATCTGGAAAATGACACACCTGTGTGGTTGGTATGGCTGAGTCGGGGTTACGACACCCTGGCGTGGGTAGGTCTCTTTCTGACCTTCCATGCCATGGTGCGGCTTGCCATGCCGGGAGCGCGGCGGGAAATGCGTAGAGTAATGCTTGAGAATGCAAGTGGTGCGTTCTTGGTAACGTTTTCCATCGTGATGCTTGCACAGCATACGGCCTTGCACGTCGAAGATCGCTATGGGTTTCCAGTACTCCCGTTGTGCGCCGTGGTCTTGATCATGTACGGTGAGTGTGCAATCCGGAACTATCGCCAGACTGGCTTGCGCCCCGTGCTCCCCCTGTTGAGCGTTTGTGTGTTAGCGGCAGGACTGTTCCTCTGGCAAGTGCAGGCGTGGGATGCCGCAGCGCTTGCAATGGGCGTGACGCGTCAATAGTTTGTTCACGCCGGTGAGCCGGAAATACGGGAGCTAGCATGCTCGCGACGTTGGTTGGACCGTGAGTCTGTTGTGAGAGACCTTCTGGTGGACTTGGACCAGTCCTGCATCGAGGCGTTTGCTCTCCGCGAGCCTGTTATGCAGGTGATGCAATGTACTCGCAATGCCCTGCCCCTGACCCGGCTTTCTTACTGAGCTAAGGTTAGTTTTTCTGGGTTAGGGTCAACGCATGTGTACGCCAAGACCACACAAACGAAAACTACCGCCATGGCGTGTCAGACTAAATCAGTACGATCTAGCGAGCCAAGCTTAAAGGTGGAGTGGAACATGGATAAATCTCAAGAAACAAGCGCTTACTGATTTGTTTGACTATTCGGCTGCCGTTCAAGTGAGTCCCAAAGGGCACCCCCCGAGTGAACCAAGAAAATTCAACGGGCGTACTTCTGAGTTCAAATTCGAGCAGAGATTGAGGTGATGTATTGGCCAAAACGTCGGGAGTCATACACGCAAGGGCAGCGCCAGTAACGCCCGCTGCTCTTCAGACGGCTCCAATTTAAATGCCAGCGCATGCACTGCCAAGTGCTCATCCTCGATCAAATAAGTGTAGCGAAAACCACCTTCATGCAAAAAGCTGACTAGCGACTTGGGTGTAAACCCCGTTTTGTGCGCATAGAAATCTTGTCCGCTGCTGACAATTTCTGATTGCAGCCCGTAAATCACATCGTGCGCGGATATTGGACCGGCAGCACTTTGGTACAGAACATCATCCAGATCGATCCGCTGTTCCTGAACAGCTCCAATGACTTTAGCGATGTCAGGTACGCGAATCTCAGCAAATCCATTGCCCTTCAAAATATGAACAAATCCCTGCAGAACCTTAAGCCCTTCGTGGCGATAGTAGTGCTCCAAGTTGTGCGAGCAATACACCGCCTCATATTGACCAGGTTCTAGTTTCCCAAGTTCGCGCGCATCACAAACGAGGTCCGGACTGCCCCTATCATCGATGTCTAAAAGGTCATGCTGCCAATCTGAAAAATATGCAGGAATCGGTGTTGCTTTGCTGCCGCCACCAACATTCAGAACCTTGTTGACAGCAGGCAATACTGCGTCTTCCTTAACAGGCGCAATTTGCGTTACCCCACGACGAGCAAAGATATCCTTAACGAGTTCAATCAAGACTCCCAAGACGAGGTGCTCCTATGTAGGCATAAAAATTAGCTAAAACCCTGCATCGCGCATTTTATGCATGGCATCAGTATTGAGACGGCGGGTTCACTTGATACAAACCTGACGCACCATCTTTAAATCTGTCAGACCCATCATGATTTTTTCCATGCCGTCCATCTTGAGGGTGCGCATGCCACCTTCAACCGCGGATGCAAATAGCTCTGCTACCCGAGCACGCTCCTGGATCAACTTCTTAACGCCATCGTCTGCCACCAACAGTTCGTGTAAACCTACTCGCCCTTTGTAGCCGGTCTTGTTACATTTGTCGCAGCCTACTGCCTTGTAAAGCTTGATCTGACCATCCTCACCGTAGGTCTTGGTCCAGGTCTCAACCAGTCTCTTGCTTTCACCTTCGTAATCAGCTTTCCAGGCTTTTGAGTGACGAAGTTCCTCTGCATATTCGATAACAAAAAGTCGGAATTCCTCGGCATCAGGCACATATGCGGATTTGCAATCACACAATTTTTTCGCGAGTCGTTGCGCCAGAATACCCAGCAAAGCATCCGCAAAGTTGAAAGGATCCATGCCCATATCCATCAAGCGCGTGATGGATTCGGGTGCAGAGTTGGTGTGCAAGGTCGAAAAGACCAGGTGGCCAGTCAAAGATGCTTCAACGCCCATGGACACGGTTTCCTTGTCACGCGACTCGCCCACCATGATGATGTCGGGATCAGCTCGCAAGAACGCCCGCATGATGAGCGCAAAGTCTATGCCCGCCTTTTTGTTTATCTGAACCTGGCGTAGCCCTTTTTGAGTAATTTCTACTGGGTCTTCAGCGGTCCAGATTTTGGTATCTGGCGTGTTGAGAAACTTCAATATGGAGTGCAATGTGGTCGTCTTACCAGAGCCTGTTGGACCGCACACATAAAAAAGGCCGTAAGGCTTACTGACGGTTGCTTCCAGTCTGGCCTTGTTATGGGGTGTAAGTCCCAATTTCTCCAGCGGTATGGGCTCGCCTGCGGCCAATATCCGCATAACAACGTCCTCTACACCACCGGCAGAGGGAATCGTAGCTACACGCAATTCAATATCTAGCGGGCCATATTTCTTGAATTTTATCTTTCCGTCTTGCGGCTTTCTGCGCTCAGAAATATCAAGGTCACACATGATTTTGAGTCGCGTGACCATCGCCTGGCGCAGGTGAGCAGGCACTTCCACATAGGGAACCAGACTGCCATCAATGCGAAACCGAATGCCGGTTTTGAATTTTCCAGGCATGGGTTCAATATGAATATCTGAGGCCTTCTGGTTGTAAGCGTCCACAATGACTTTGTTGACGAACTTGACCAATTCGTTGTCCGCAGCTGCAGACTCAAGTGAATCGTCATTGACTCCATCATCGAGCGGCGCGTCATCCATGCCAGCCAGAAAATTCTCGATGGTCGTTTTGTCTTCAGTGGATCCAAAAAGCTGCGCCAGAGTTTCTTGAAACTCCGTTTGCGTCGTTACGCGGTAAGCGAACTTCGAAATGCGCGGAAACACTTGCGGCACCACCCGGGAGCCACGCACAGCCTCTGGGTCCATGCACATGATCACCAGGCCCTCAGGCGACTCCTCAAGTGGTATCCACCCCTGTTCTTCAATGAAATCCCGTTTAAGGGCACCGTGCAGCATCTCGGACCGTATGCGACCTGCATTGAAGGCTTCGTAAGGCACACCAAAGAACTTGGCAACTGATGGACCAATTTGCAATGGCTTAATCTTGTACTGTGCCATCAGCAAGTGCTCGACCGATTTGCCCTCCGCCCGTGCATCCTGAATACATTGATCGAGTTCTTCGTTGGTCAACAGACCATCAGCGACCAGAGCATCATATTTAGTTGCCTTCTTGCGCTGCATGGCACTGGCGCCGCTAGCACGCTGTCGTATGGCGGTGGCCAATGTCTTGCAAAGCTCAGAAACGCCATCTACTTCCAGATCCCCAAAAGGCTCATCACTCTTGTTGTTGATGACTTGCAGCACTCCATGCAAGGTTGCGCCCTCTAGGATGGGCGCAACAAGCATTTGCTTGGTGCGATAGCCTGATCGCTTGTCTACAACTTTCAAGAACGTTAGGGATGGGTGCACTTGTCGGAGTGCCTCGTCATCGTAGACATCGGGCAGATTGAGTGACTTTCTGCTGAATGCGACATAGCCGGCAATACTTTGCGGCGAAATTGGCAGCTTCAAGTCACTACTGCTGTTTAGTCCGGTTTTGATTTTCGAAACGATCGCTGATTGATCGTCGTTGACCGCATAGAGCGTCAATCGGTCAGCATTGAGGAGTTTGCAAATATCCTGACTGGCCTCGAGCATGATTTGCTCCAGGTTTTCTGTATCGTGGATGCGCGCAGTAACGTGGTGCAATTGACGGTAAAACAATGCTTCAAACGTCATGCCTCGCTTCTGAGATGGTAGTTTTTGTGACTCAAAAAAAGCCTGCTCGGTCGCTTTTCCCGAGGTATCAGGGGAGACCACTGCATTCATATTTCGAACTCCTGACCCGCACGCATACTGCGAATGTCGTGGACTACATTTGGCCCAAACGGCATGGTTTGGTCAAATCGTTGTACCTCGGCCATGATGAGTTCTGTCTCAGCGGGCTTAGTATGTGTAATGAAGATAGGGTAATTCTTGCCCTTAGCAATGCAGTCGAGTTCGTTTGCAAGCACCGTCGGAGACAAATGCAAACTTCGCCGAGCGAGGTCTTTTTCACGGTTGCTGAAAGCGGTCTCAATAACCAGCATGGCAACGTTCAGTTGGTTGACCCGATCCCAAAAGGCTTGGTTTCGTTCCGTGTCTCCAGTAAATACCCAGCAACCATGTCCTGAAGTGATGGCAAACCCGGCAGCTGGAACCGTATGTACAGCAGGTAACACCTCTATGTATTTATTAGAAAGTTGAATGGTTTGCCCAACCCGAATCTCATGAAAGCTGATAAATGGCGCGTCCGGTGAAGGAATGCGGGAAAAATCGGGCCAGATCACATTGTTGAAAATGTGGGTCTTTAGCGCCTGAATGGTTCCTGCCAACGCATATATCTTCAGCGGTCCCTTACGTTGGGACGCAATGGCATCGACCATTAGAGGCAGGGCGGCAACATGATCAAGGTGGGAATGACTCAACAACACATGATCAACCCTGAGCATTTCTGCAAGGGTCAAATCCCCCACTCCGGTCCCAGCATCCACCAAAATTTCGCCATCGATGAGAAACGAAGTAGTCCTGCAATCCTTAGCAATGGCCCCCGAGCATCCCAGTACACGTACTTTCACAGCAAGCGCCTCATTTGGTTTCGAAATTAGTGGCGCCGTCCCAATTGGGGTCAAACGGCAACAAACGCATAGAGGCTACACGGTCTGCATACAGCTGGTAAAGGAATTTCTTCGCATTCATACGCATTAGGTTGATCAGCAAAACGTCTGCCTGATCCCAGCTTTGTGCGCGGTAGGCTTTTACAAAGGTACCCCACGTCTTCATCTCGGTGGAAGTGGATTCTTTGATTTGCGCAGCTGGAGCTACAGGCCAATATATTGCGACAGCTTTCTCTTTTCCCTTGACGCGCACCCTGTCGAGTTCCTGCCATGCAAATTCAGTCGCTAATTTGCGCGTGGTCTCGCTAACAACGATGTCAACCCCATAGGTTTTTGAAAGCCCTTCCAGTCGTGATCCCAAGTTGACCGAATCACCGATGACCGTATAGGCGCGGCGAATATTTGAACCCATGTCTCCCACACACATTTGGCCCGTGTTAATCCCAATTCCGATACCGATATCTGGCAATCCACGGGACTGGTGATCCATGTTGATGTCTCGAACAGCGGCAGCCATTTCTATAGCCGATTTGACAGCAAGGTGGGCATGCTCGGGTGTTTCTACCGGTGCCCCCCAAAATGCCATGACGCAGTCACCCATATATTTGTCAATTGTTCCCCGGTTTGCACGAATAATGCGGGTCAGATTGCTGAAAACACCCGTCAACAATTCCTGCAACTGGGTGGGCTCCATATGCTCGGACATTTTCGTGAAACCACGCATATCACAGAACATTACTGTTAGTTCTCTGTTTGTAGCCTTCATGCTGTAACTGTCTGGATCTTTTACCATCTCATCGACAAGCTCAGGTGGGACGTAAGTTCCAAAGAGATGCGCTAATTCCCGCTTTGACTTGGATTCAACAAAGTAGCCATAGCTCATGTTTAGAGCAAACGCCGCGAGGTTCATAACAATCGCAGCAGCCAATGGCATAACCAAACCAAATGCCAGATACAACCAGGTGTTGATCGCCGTCACCGCAAACAGAACACTAACACTGAGCAAAACGGCCCGCGTTGCCGTCAACAAGGGCAAACCCACCGCCAACAACAGACCCGCCAATGTAAGTACAAAGACGTCGTAGCCCATTGCATAGTCGGGCTTGAATGCGATTCTGTCGTCCAGCCAACCGGAGAGAACACTCGCATGTGTCTCAACGCCGGGATAGGTCTCTCCAACGGGCGTTGCCCGCAAATCCAGCAACCCAGGCGCCGTCGTTCCGACCAAAACAATCTTGTCCTTCAAATTTCCGCGAGGCAGCTTTCCAGCCAGCACATCTGATGCCGAGACGTACCGAAATGACCCACCTGTTGCGCCCCCGGGTCCACGAAAAGGTACCAACGTTGCAACATGACTATCTACGGGAACGGACAATGATGACTGGCCACCTTTCCATAAAATTCGCTCCAAACCTTGAAAGCTTCTAGAGAACCATTTTTCCTCCGAGAAACCGAGCGACAAGGAGGGAGAACCGAACAATCGGCGAAACATGGCCAGCGATAATGACTCGTAGTATTCCCCTTTGTACTCAGCAAGCACAGGCACAGTCCGAACCACACCGTCACTGTCCGCAACCGGATTGAAGTGACCGGACAATGGGGCAGCCTGAGTTAACGCCGCGATGTTCGCACCATAGCCGCTGAACGAATATGCCGGCACTGTGCGTCCTTTAATGTCAGCAATCGACAAAACCGGAGGCGGTAATGATCCGGCGATTCGCCCATCGCGATCACTCGTGAAGTAGTACCCCAAAACCACAGGGCGCCCATCAAGCGCGCGGGCAAACACGGAGTCGTAGTCAAGTTCCGACTGAAGTTGTCTAACTCGTTCCGCAAATCCGGAGTAATCTTTGAACTCGTTTCGGGCCATCTCACTCAATCGCCCCAGGCCTGAACTTTGGTCTGGTTCGGCAAAGACGATATCAAAACCCAATAAGGCAATTCCTTGTTGCTCAAACAGTACGTCTACCAACTGAGCCAGCTTGTTTCGCCCCCAAGGGAACCGACCGACTTCGGCAAGACTCTTTTCGTCTATGTCGACAATGACGATTCGGTCATCAAGCGTTCCGGGCATCGTCGCCCGAAGTCGAGCATCGTAAATAATGTCGTCGAGTCGTTGAAAAACGCCAATCGACATAACCCCCACGGCATGCAGCAGTGCAATGACGAGAGGGATCAACGCAATGGCAATCCTTTGCCAATGCTTGGCTATCATTTCCATGCCATGTCACCCTGAAAATTGGCACGCGACGGCCGCAGCCGTAGAAAACAAACCGTCAGGTCTGCACAAACTGCATTTGAGTTCCGGCGAGCTCGATCAGATCACCATTCTTTAAGGAAATCGGATCGGTTTTGATCGGTGAACCATTCAAAGTTGGATTTCCAGCACCTTCAACGTGATGCACAACAAAACCATGTTGACGTCGTGTTATCGCCGCGACAGCAACACCCGGTTTTCCGATCGTTGTAACAACTTTTGTCAGCGGAACTTCTCTCCCCGATGCTGCACCAGACAACACCTTGATGGACGCATGGAATGCACCGAGTCCGAGCGACTCACCCGAACCCAATGATCCGGTCGGACGCGCGGGCGGTGGAGTTGTCGGCATTGCCCTAACTACCATGGTTTTATCAAAATTGTCCGCGGCGCCATCACCAACGAATTTGATCTTGTATTTTCCAATTTCAATGCTGTCACCGTTGTGAAGCTGTTGCTTCTTAATGGCTTTACCGTTCAAGTAGGTGCCATTGGTGCTGTTGAGATCTTCCAGCAGCACTTCGCTGCCAGTCATTTGCAGAACAGCATGCTCCCCACTAACGGCCAGGTTATCAATCACGATATCGTTGTAAGGTCTGCGCCCCAAGGTCGTCTTGTCCTTGGTGAGTTGAACTTCCTTGATCACGACCTCATCGATCGATACGATCATTTTCGGCATGATCGACTCCTTTGCGTGTAATTTGTTTTTCGAAACTGTTGACACATATTACTTCCCTAGTAACCGAGAGATTAAACCGCGCTTTTCTGGGGTCTCGTGCAACTCTACCAGCAGGACAGAAATATTGTCCCTCCCACCATTCTCGTTTGCAAGATCAATGAGTTGCTTGGCTTTTTGCTCCAGAGTCATATCCGAAGACACTACTCCAGAGATTTCGATATCGTCAATCATGTCTGACAGTCCATCCGAACACATGAGATACAGGTCCTTCGCCATCACAGGATGCTCATTCACCTCTAGCAAAACTGACTCATCTACGCCCAGAGCACGCGTGACCAAGTTCTTTATTGAAGAAGTTGCGGCTTGCTCAGCAGTAATGAGCCCCGCATCCATTTGCTCTTGAAGCAAAGAGTGGTCCTTGGTGATTTGCGTTAACACGCCCTCACGCAGTCTGTAGCATCGCGAATCTCCAATATGCCCCAATACCAATTTATCTTCCCTAAAAACGCCCACAACCAATGTAGTGCCCATACCGGCATAGTGCGCGTTGGAGTTCGCAGAGTTGAATATTGATCGGTTTGCGTTGTCAACGCAGATTTCCATTGCTCGTCGTACTTCGCGGGCCTTTGCTCCGACACCTGCTTCAATCAACCAGCGACTAAGTTCTGACTTAATGAATGCTGTCGCCATTCCGCTGGCGATTTCTCCAGCGTTGTAACCGCCCATTCCATCGGCCAAAACCGCTGTCAGGGTTGGTTCATCGAATGCCACAGAGTCTTCATTGTTTTCCCGAGCACGTCCGGCATCAGTCATTGAGCAAAATTGATACATCATGGTTTTATTCTTTTGGATCCGTGCTACTTACGCCTGCCGCCAATCTGCGCGCGGGGGATTGAATCGTGGTCTTGTCAAAATCAGCGGCGGTAGCAGGTACGGTCTCCATGAAGTCCATCTTAGCCTCTACGGCTGCGACAGGATCAGAAACAGTGGCGGCCACGCCATCTGCCTTATCCACTCGTTTTGGATCTGCATTGCCTGGGCGGTCCATGACGCTTCGCAAATCCGCTGCAAACTGTTCGCCTGTCTGGTAACGGGTTTCAGGCCGCTTGCTCAACGAAAGCGCCACCACATCCGCCAGTCCTTGCGTTAGTTCTGGTCGGATGATGCGGATGTCCGGAGCCTCCTCATTTGCAATCTTGTACATCAGTTCCGACATGGAGTCGCCACGAAATGGTAATACTCCAGCCAGCAACTGAAACAACATAACGCCCAAAGAGTACAAATCAGAACGCCCATCAACTTTCTTGCCCGCCAGTTGCTCAGGCGACATAAAACTGGGTGTTCCCAGCACTAATCCGGTCTTGGTCTTACTTGAATCAGTAATGCGTGCGATGCCAAAGTCGGTAACCTTGACCGTGTCACTCGCGGGCTCATACATGATGTTCGCGGGCTTGATATCACGGTGCACTACATGCTGCTTGTGTGCATAGGCTAGCGCCTCCGCAACCCTCGCAACGATGCTGAGCACGGTTAGCACAGGCAACAACTGATCGCCTTTGCAGTGTTCCGCCAAGTCTTTGCCCTTGAGAAATTCCATGGCAATATACGCTAGATCGTGCTCTTCTCCGGCATCAAAGATCGTCACAATATTCTGATGTTGCAAGCGCCCCGCGGTTTCCGCTTCACGGAAGAATCGTTCGCGCGCATCCACCAATTCGTCGCCTGAAAACTCCTGACTTAAAGCCAGGGTCTTGATAGCAACCACGCGGCCAATCTTGGGATCTTTGCCCAAGTAAACAACACCCATGGCTCCTTTTCCAAGCTCCTTTTCCACTTGGTAGCGGCCCAGCATAGGTTTCTCAACCGCACCTCCATCCAGCAACATCGTGCCGCCCGGATGCGAATTTCCTCCCAACATCACAGTTTCGGAGAGGTTCTTGGCGCGGCTAAGTTTGGCTTTGATATCTTTGTAGTCTTTATCGAATGCAGCCATGTGCTGATAGACCGCTTCTGCCTTGTTGAACTGGCGTTTACGCTCAAAATCCATTGCAAGGCTATACAAATTACCCAGTACTGCCTCATTCATCGGCACGCGACGAAAACGATCAAAGGCCATGTCCAACTGACCCTGACCCTGAAGTGCCAGACCCATCATGCGGTTGGTCTCAGCCGACTCTTCGTCAGTCTTTGCTTTGCCGGCCTCTGTCATCAAGAAGCGCTTGGTGGTCAACGCGAGATGCCCCAGTATCAGCATGGTTGCCGGAAATACAAGCTTCAGCCAGGTAGCAGCAACAGACAGGAGACCGAATTCAGTTGCCAGCATCCCAACAAAGAGCACGAGCGTGGCACTTGCAGCCATACCCGCGGACAACCTTGGCAGCACAAAGACAATATAAGCAGCGACCGTCAGAAACAGTCCCAGCAATGCCCAATCACCCCATGTCGGCAGTATGATGAAATGCTCATTGAGAATGCTCGAAGTGATGTGCGCGATGGTTTCGGCCGGTGACAACGATGAATTTCCCGGAACGGGGAACTGAACGCCAACTCCAGCCGCTGTGGCGCCGATGATGACAATTTTCCCCGCATATTTGGATGCTGGAATCTTTCCAGACAACACGTCGTAAAACGAATCCACTGCGAATGCGGACTTACCATCGCGCCCCTTGTAAAACTGCGGCAGCATCAATGCGGACGGGTCAGTCTTGACTCTCAACTTTCCAATCTGCACTGACTCACCGTCATTCAGACGAATATCAGAGGGCGCCAAATTCAAACTCTTTGCAGCCGCAAGTAGCGCCAATGATGGAATGGCCTGTCCATAATAATTGACCAATAATGGCTCCTGCCGTACGGCGCCATCCACATCCGGATACTGGTTTAAATGCCCAATGCCAGCAGCCGCAGCTCCTATCAATTCAATTGGCTGCTGGCCACGATTTGCAGAAATAGAGAACCCTTTGGGATCATCAATCGAACTGGCAAGCGCAAATGGGGGCAATGGTGAATCCGGCTTTCCACTTTGATCGCCGAACGCCATTACTGATGGCAAAAGAACATTGCCCGCTTTTTTGAGACTTATCGCCAAAACCGCATCCGTATCCAGCGCCAGTTCTGCTTCAGATATCAATTGCGCAAGCTGCGCAGTCGCTAAATTCTGTTCAGGTTCCGTGCCCAAGGCTGATTTCATTTTTCGAATGAACACCAACCCTGGGTCGATCTGCGGCTCAGTGAAGAAAACAGTGTGAACGATAGTTTTTGCTTTTGCTTGAGCCAGCAAATCAATCAACTTGGCGTGAACATCGCGCTGCCACGGCCAGCGCCCAAGATTGGCTATGCTCTGGTCATCAATAGCGATGACGGCAATTCGATCCGATGGTTGGCGAGAATTGCTGGTGCTTGCAAAATCGTAAAAACGCCGCTCCATCGTCCCAATGGCATCGGTCGACAAATGCAACACCACCACCGCAAGCACGACCGCAACACCGGCAAACCAGTCGGTTCTCCAGAATACGCCCGATTTTGTAGAAAATTTTGCCACGTACCAGCCCTGCTCTTATTTGCTATTGCCCTTCACGGGCAGCACCCACCCATAAACTCTCCGACCGATGGATCGAGTCAAAAGCCAACGTTAGCAGATGCGCCAACTTCCGACAAGCATCTTGTTCACGCATTCGCCTACTTTTGCGGTGCGTACCCTTGCATTCAGGATTGCCATTTACAAACGTGGGGGCCCCAATGCAAAAAGCGCTTCAAACTATCTGTTTGAAGCGCTCTTAGCGCGATCAAGCCAAGTAGCGACTAGGTCGCTTGGCACGTTTAGAGCAAGGCTTTGAGCAGTTTGGCCATTTCAGACGGGTTACGCGTGACGGTAAAACCACACTCCTCCATCACCGCTAACTTGGCATCGGCTGTATCAGCGCCACCGGAAATCAGCGCACCGGCATGGCCCATGCGCTTGCCTGCGGGCGCAGTCACACCAGCGATAAAGCCCACAATAGGCTTCTTCATGTTGAGTTTGCACCAACGGGCTGCTTCGGCTTCATCCGGCCCACCGATTTCACCAATCATGATGACGGCGTCGGTATCAGGATCGTCATTGAATGCACGCATGACATCAATGTGTTTCAGGCCATTGATAGGGTCACCACCAATACCAACCGCAGATGATTGGCCCAGACCGATTTCAGTCAATTGCGCAACCGCTTCATAGGTCAGCGTGCCGGAGCGACTAACCACCCCGATTCGACCCTTGCGGTGGATATGGCCAGGCATGATGCCGATCTTGATTTCGTCTGGCGTGATCAGACCAGGGCAATTGGGTCCCAGCAACAGAGTTTTTTTACCGCCAGCGGCTTCCTTAGCCTTCATGCGGTTGCGTACTTCCAGCATGTCTCGGACGGGGATGCCCTCAGTAATGCAAATTGCCAAGTCCAGATCGGCTTCAACCGCTTCCCAGATGGCAGCAGCTGCGCCAGCGGGCGGCACATAGATCACCGACACAGTCGCGCCGGTTTCCGATGCAGCCTCCTTGACTGAAGCGAAGATTGGAATATTGAAGATGGATTCGCCGGCCTTCTTGGGGTTTACGCCCGCCACGAAGCAATTCTTGCCATTTGCGTATTCCTGGCACTTTTCCGTGTGGAACTGACCGGTCTTTCCGGTAATTCCCTGGGTGATAACTTTGGTGTCTTTATTAATGAAGATAGACATATTCGTGCTCCGCCTTACTTGACCGCTGCCACAATTTTTTGGGCCGCTTCGGCCATGGAGTCTGCGCTGATGATGGGAAGACCGGATTCAGCCAGCATTTTCTTGCCCAGATCTTCGTTAGTGCCCTTCATGCGCACCACCAGCGGCACAGACAGGTTCACGGCCTTGCAGGCGGTTATCACGCCTGTAGCAATGGTGTCGCACTTCATAATGCCGCCGAAGATGTTGACCAGAATGGCCTTGACCTTGGGATTTTTCAGCATGATCTTGAAGGCTTCAGTCACCTTTTCAGGGGTAGCACCGCCACCCACGTCCAGGAAGTTGGCAGGCTCTGCGCCAAACAGCTTGATGGTGTCCATGGTCGCCATTGCCAAACCGGCGCCGTTAACCAGGCAGCCGATGTTGCCGTCCAGGCTGATGTAAGCCAGGTCAAACTTGGAAGCTTCCACCTCGGCCGGATCTTCCTCGTCCAGATCGCGATACGCCACGATTTCTGGGTGACGGAACAGGGCGTTGGCGTCAAAATTGAACTTAGCGTCCAATGCGATCACATTACCTTTACCGTCGCGATTGAGCGGGTTGATCTCGACCAGAGACGCGTCAGTGTCCATGTAGCACTTGTAGAGCTTCTGGAAGATATCAACGGCCTGTGCCGTCGAGCCTGAAGGCATGCCGATGGCGTCAGCGATCTTCTTGGCCTGCGCTTCGCCCAGACCGGTCAAGGGATCGATGAATTCGGTAATGATCTTTTCGGGCGTGGAGTGCGCTACTTCCTCAATGTCCATTCCGCCTTCGCTGGAGGCAATGAAGGCCACCTTTTGCGATGCACGGTCTGTTACCACGGAAACGTAGTATTCCTTCTGGATGTCTGCACCGTCTTCGATGTACAAACGACGCACCTTCTGGCCTTCGGGGCCAGTCTGGTGGGTCTTAAGCTGCATGCCCAGGATTTCACCGGCCAGACGCTTGACGTCATCGATGGACTTGGCAACCTTCACACCGCCGCCCTTGCCACGCCCACCGGCGTGAATCTGCGCCTTGACGACCCAGATAGGGCCGCCGAGCTTTTGGGCAGCTTCCACCGCCTCTTGAACTGTAAAGGCCGGGATGCCGCGGGGTACGGGCACACCGAATTGGCGCAAAATTTCTTTGCCTTGGTATTCGTGGATTTTCATGACGTCTCTTTGGGAGCTGGACAATTTTCACCAAATTGCAACATGAAACTGTTGCGAATGTGGCACTGGACACACCAATTGCGAAATGTATCATGTTGCAATGCACCAAACTTGTGGCTAACTTACAGCCCGCTTTTGGCGTTCATCCGTTTCACTATGGAGTCGCTCTGTCGGCACGGTACATGAAAAAAATATTTATTGATGGCGAAGCCGGTACCACGGGTCTGCAGATCCGCGAACGCCTGCAGACCATGCCCGATCTGGAAGTGATCAGTATCGATCCGGCGCTGCGAAAGGATGCGGGCGCAAAAAAGTCCCTGATGGCCCGTGCTGACCTGGTTGTACTGTGTCTGCATGATGACGCCGCTGTGGAGTCCGTAGCCATGATTGACGCCATTGAACAGGAGACCGGCAAACCAGGACCTCGCATCATTGACGCTTCAACTGCCCACCGCACTTCGCCTGGTTGGGTATATGGCTTTCCAGAACTGACGGCGGGGCAGCGGAACGCGGTGGCCCAGGCACGGCGCGTGGCAAACCCTGGTTGCTATGCAACAGGTGCGATTGCACTGATTCGGCCCTTGGTCGATGCGGGGTTAATGCCAGGGGACTTTCCGGTGTGTCTGCCATCCATCAGCGGCTATTCAGGCGGTGGGCGCAGCATGATTGAAGCCTACGAGGCCGGCAATGCACCACCCATGGAGTTGTACGCTCTGGGACTCAAACACAAGCACATTCCCGAAATCATGCGTTACACCGGTCTGACGCGCCGGCCGCTTTTTGTACCGTCAGTGGCCAATTTCAAACAGGGCATGCTGGTGCAATTGCCACTTCATCTGGACACCTTGCCGGGCAAGCCCACGGCACAGGATGTGGAGGCAGCGTTGCGCAGCCACTATGCTGATAGCGAATGGGTCACCGTGGAACCTGCCAACCCCGACCAAAAGCTGGACGCTGTGGCGCTGATGGATACCAACAAAATGGAGTTGCGCGTGTTTGCCAATGACGCCAAGGCCGATGGCTTCGCACACGCAGTGCTTGTGGCGCGGCTGGACAATCTGGGCAAGGGCGCCAGTGGCGCGGCCGTGCAGAACCTGAAATTGATGCTGGGTATTTAGTCTTCTACGTCAAAGCCGCCGGATACCACTTTGTGAATGGTGTCGCGCCGAAACCCCGACTTGCCAAAAACCGCATCTGCTTGCCACGTTGGGCGGCATCCGTGGGCAGCTGCCCGAACTTCTTACGCCAGACTTCG